>DATKHX010000303.1:0-3460 GCA_035510075.1 Allostellaceae bacterium | reverse complement strand
CTCGATGACGAGGTCGTAGAATTCGCGCGGGCGCAGGCGCGGCAGCATCGTCATCTGGGCTCGGCTTTCGACCTGGAAGACGCCGAGCGAATCGGCGCGCGACAGCATCTCGTAGACCGCCGGGTCCTCGGCCGGCACGGTCGCAAGATCGAGCCGGCGGCCGTAATGCCGGTCGATCAGCGCAAAGGCCTTCTTGATGCAGGTCAGCATACCGAGCGCCAGGACGTCGATCTTCAGGATGCCGAGCGCGTCGAGATCGTCCTTGTCCCATTCGATAACGGTGCGGTCCGCCATCGCCGCATTCTCGATCGGCACCAGCTCGGACAATGGCCCGCGGGTGATCACAAATCCGCCGACATGTTGCGACAAATGCCGCGGAAAGCCGGTGAGCTCGGCGGCGAGGTCGAGAGCAAGACGCAGGGTGCGGTCGCCAGGGTCGAGCCCGGCCTCGCGCACCCTCTCTTCGGCGATCGGGTCGTTGCTCCAGCCCCAGATGATGCCGGCGAGTGCTGCGACGACATCGACCGACAGGCCCAGCGCCTTGCCGACCTCGCGGATCGCCGAGCGCGCGCGGTAGCAGATCACCGTGGCGGCGAGCCCGGCCCGGTCGCGGCCGTATTTCTCGTAGAGATACTGGATGACCTCCTCGCGCCGCTCGTGCTCGAAATCGACATCGATGTCGGGCGGCTCGTTGCGCGCCGCACTGATAAAGCGCTCAAACAACACGTCGATGCGCGCCGGGTCGACCGCGGTGATGCCGAGACAATAGCAGACGACCGAATTCGCCGCCGAGCCGCGCCCCTGGCACAGGATGCCGCGCCGCCGCGCGAACGCGACGATGTCGTGCACGGTCAGGAAATAGCGGGCGTAATCGAGCCGCTCGATCAACTGCAATTCATGCGCGATCAGATCGCGCATCTTTTCGGGAATGCCCCTGTTCTCCCTCTCTCCCCCCGTTCGGGGGGGGAGGGTTGGGGTGAGGGAGGAAGCTTCGGCCCGTAAACCCCCCTCACCCTGCCCTCTCCCCCCAATGGGGGGAGAGGGTTCTATTGTTGTGGGTTGAGAGGAATTAATGGAGAAGTGTTCGGCCGCACCCGCCCAGGCGAGGTCGGCGAGGCGTTGCTGCGGGGTGCGGCCGTCCTCGGCGGTTTCGTCGGGGTATTCGTAGCGCAATTCGTCGAGGTTGAAGCGGCAGCGTTCGACGATTTCGAGGCTGCGGACGACAGCGTCCTCATGGCCGCGGAACAGCCGCGCCATCTCCTGCGCCGATTTCAGATGGCGCTCGGCATTGGCGGCGAGGCGAAAGCCGGCTTCGGCGATCGTGCAGCCTTCACGGATGCAGGTCAGCACATCCTGCAACGGCCGCCGCTCGGGAAGGTGATAGAGCACGTCGTTGGTCGCAACGAGCGGCAGCCCCGCCATCTCGGCCAGCACCGCGAGGCAAGCGAGACGGCGTGCATCGTCGCCGCGATAGAGGTGGTGGACGGTGAGATAGGCGCGGCCGCGAAAATCTGCCGCGACGCGATCGGCGAAGGCGGCGAATTCCTCCCATCCCCGCTCGCGGGGGAGGGGAGGGTGGGGACCCTCCGGCGGCAGCACGACGACGATCTGGCCCTCGCCATATGCTGCGACATCGGCGTAGTCGAGACGGCATTCGCCTTTCGGCGCGCGGCGCTTACCTAATGTCAGGAGCCGCGTCAGCCGGCCATAGGCGGCGCGGTCCTGGGGAAAAGCGAGCAGGCTCGCACCGTCGCCAAGATCGAGGCGGCAGCCGACGACGAGACGAATGCCGACCTCCTTCGCCGCCTGATGAGCGCGGACGACGCCCGCGAAGCTGTTGCGATCGGTAACCGCGATCGCCTTATGGCCGAGTGCCGCCGCGGTCACGACCAGTTCGGCCGGATGCGCCGCCCCGCGCAGGAACGAGAAGTTGGTCGTAACCTGCAGCTCGGCGTAGCCCGTGGAATGCTTTGTCATTGCGAGGTGCCGACAGGCGCCGAAGCAATCTCGATGGAGTGGGGTGCGGTCGGTGCGAGATTGCTTCGCTGGGCTCGCAATGACAGCGTTATTCCAGGGTACATAGCGAGAAGTCGGTCAGGCGAAGAGGCCATGGACATACCAACGCAGCGGCTGGCCGCCGCCGGGCAGCCCCGCCCGGAACAGCCAAAAACGCCGGCCCTCTTCGTCCTCGACCCGGTAATAGTCGCGGACCGCATCAACCGCCGCACCTGATTCTTTGGGCCGCCACCATTCCTCGGCGATCCGCTCCGGTCCGTCGGCGCTTCTCACCCGATATGCGCGGCGCCGCCAGGTAAACCGAAAGGGCGGGTCGTCGGGCAAAAGCCACGCCGCCTCGACCGGTTCCGGAGGCTCGAACAGCCGGATCGGCCGCGGCGGTTTGCTGCTGCCCCTCACCCCCTTCGCTGCGCTCAGGACCCTCTCCCGCATTGCGGGAGAGGGGGGACCCGGCCCAATGGGCTGGGGGCCAATGGGCTGGGTGGGTGAGGGGGAGCCGATCGGAACCCTGACCGACGCCCGCTCCGGGATGTGGCTCTCGCGGGCCTCGATCCGCGACAGTGCGGCAAGCCCCAGCCGGTTGCCAAGCCGGTCGAGGAGCGCTGCGATACCCTCCGTTCTTTCACTCCCGGAAGAGCCGGCAAACCCGATCTGCTCGGACGGCAACGGCTCGACCGCGAAGGCGGCGAGGATCATGTCTTCGACGCCGAGGCCGGGATCGACGGTGTCGAGCCGCTCCTTGAAGAGGGCGGCGAGATGATGTGGGTCGCGGCTCGGCCGCGCCGTGCCGAGGCGGATGCGCTCGACCCGGCCGTCGACCCGGTGAAAGGCGAGAGCGAGCCGCCGCGCTCCGGTGCCCTCCAGCGCCAGGCGGGTGACGAGATCCTCGGTCAGCCGTTCGGCGGCGAGCGCCAGATCGGCGGGCTCGGCGATCGGCTCGGCAAAGCTCAGCCGCACCCGCCGGACGGGCGTCTTGCCCAATGGCGACAACGGCTCCGGTAGATCGCCCTGCGCCTGATCGAGACGCTGCGTCACCCTTTCGCCGAAGCGGCGCGCCAGCGCATCGCGCGGCATCGCCTGGAGATCACCGACCCATTTCAACCCGACCCGCCGCAACCCTTGCGCCGTCGCCGGATCGAGACGCAATGCCTCGACCGGCAGCGGGGCAAGACCGGCGCGTGCTTCTCCCGCCGGCAGGATCACGGCGCGCTGGCCGGCTTCGGCAAACCGGGCGAGTGCCCAGGCAGCACCCAGCGTGTCGGCGATGGCGATATGGCCGGCGCTGCCCTGGCGACCGAGCCGGGCGATCAGATCAGCCGCCAGCGCCTCTTCCCCACTCCAAAGATGGGCACAGCCGGTGATCTCGATCTTTATGCCGTCGAGCCCGTCGGGCGCGGTCCACGGGCTGTAGCGCCCGCACCATTCCGCCAGCCGCCGCAATGCC
>DATKHX010000302.1:0-3835 GCA_035510075.1 Allostellaceae bacterium | reverse complement strand
CGGCATGATCGAAGCCGCCCGCTTCGCCCGCGAGCGCCGGGTGCCGTATTTCGGCATCTGCTTTGGGATGCACATGGCGATCATCGAGGCGGCGCGCGACCTCGCCGACCTGCCCGCTGCGGGCTCGACCGAATTCGGCCCGTGCCGGCATCCGGTAGTCGGGCTGATGACCGAATGGACCCGCGGCAACACTGTCGAGCGGCGCAATTCCACCGACGACCTCGGCGGCACGATGCGGCTCGGCGCCTATCCGGCGGTATTGGCGGCGGGGAGCCGGGTGGCGGAGATTTATGGCGCCGCGCGGATCAGCGAGCGTCACCGCCATCGCTATGAGGTGAACATCGGCTACAAGGAGCGGCTCGAGACGGCCGGGCTGCGCTTCTCCGGCATGTCGCCCGATGGGGAATTGCCCGAGATTGTCGAGATTCCCAACCACCCTTGGTTCATCGGCGTGCAGTTTCATCCCGAGCTGAAATCGAAACCGTTCGCGCCACACCCGCTGTTCACCTCGTTCATCCGCGCCGCGCGCGACCAGTCGCGGCTGGTGTGAGGGACCACCGATGACACCCCGCCACGTCAGGGTTGGCGATCTCACCATTGGTAACGATCTGCCGCTGGTTTTTATTATCGGGCCCAACACGCTCGAGTCGCGTGCTCATGCGCTGGAAATGAGCGCGGCGCTCGCCGAGGTGGCGGCGCGGCTAAAGATCGGCCTGATCTACAAGACCTCTTTCGACAAGGCGAACCGTTCCTCGATCGCTGGGGCGCGCGGCATCGGCCTCGCCGAGGGATTACCGATCCTCGCGGAAATCAGGGAACGGAGCGGCCTGCCGGTGCTGACCGATGTGCATGAGAAGGAACAGTGCGTGCCGGTCGCGGAAGTGGTCGATGTTCTGCAAACCCCTGCGTTTTTATGCCGCCAAACCGATCTGCTGCTGGCCGCCGGCGCGACGGGCAAGCCGGTCAATGTCAAAAAGGGTCAATTCCTCGCGCCGTGGGACATGAAGCATGTCGCGGCGAAAATAGCCTCGACGGGCAACCAACGGATTTTGCTGTGCGAGCGTGGCGCAAGCTTCGGCTACAACACGCTCGTGACCGACATGCGCGCCTTGCCAATCATGGCGCAGACCGGCTACCCGGTGGTGTTCGACGCCACCCACGCCGTCGCGCAACCGGGCGGCCTCGGCGACCGCTCGGGCGGCGAGCGCGAATTCGGGCCGGTCCTCGCGCGCGCGGCCGTCGCCGTCGGGATCGCGGCGGTGTTTATCGAAACCCATGAGGACCCTGACCGCGCCCTCTGCGAGGGTCCGACGATGCTCCCACTGAAGGCGCTGCCGGCTTTGATCGAGACGCTGATCGCCTTCGATCGGCTCGCCAAGGAGCGCCCCCATCGCATCGATTGCTGAGACTCTGGCACCTTGTTGGCCAAACCTCGGGCCGCGCCGCACCGACGAGCATTGAACGGAGACCCCGATGACCGCGATCGCCGACATCCATGCCCGCGAGATCCTCGACAGCCGCGGCAATCCGACCGTCGAGGTCGAGGTGACGCTCGACGACGGCACGATGGGCCGTGCGGCGGTGCCGTCAGGGGCGTCGACCGGCGCGCATGAGGCGATCGAAAAGCGCGACGGCGGGACACGCTTCGGCGGTCGCGGCGTACGCCGAGCGGTCGAGGCGGTCACCGGTGAAATCTTCGACGCGTTGTCGGGGTTCGACGCTGCCGACCAGCTGCTGATCGACCGCACCTTGATCGAGCTCGACGGCACGCCCAACAAAGCGCGGCTCGGCGCCAATGCGATCCTCGGTGTGAGCCTCGCTACCGCCAAGGCCGCCGCCGCCGATTTCGGTCAGCCGCTCTACCGCTATGTCGGCGGCGTCTTTGCCCGCACCCTGCCGGTGCCGATGATGAACATCCTCAACGGCGGGGTGCATGCCGACAACCCGATCGACATCCAGGAATTCATGGTGATGCCGGTCGGCGCCGCATCCGTGGCCGAGGCAATCCGGGCCGGTTCCGAAATCTTTCACGCCTTGCGCCAAAAGCTGGCGGAGGCGGGGCACAACACCAATGTCGGCGACGAGGGCGGGTTTGCCCCGAACCTGGCCTCGGCCGATGTCGCTCTCGGCTTCATCATGCGGGCGATCGAGACCGCCGGCTATCGTCCCGGCGACGATGTCGTCTTGGCGCTCGACCCGGCGGCGAGCGAATTCTACCGCGACGGCGCTTATCGCCTCGACGGCAAGGCGCACGATTCAGCGGCACTCGTCTCCTATTGGCGCGAGCTTGTCGACCGCTATCCGATCGTATCGATCGAGGACGGGATGGCGGAGGACGATTGGGCCGGCTGGGAGCTGCTGACCCGCGAGCTCGGCAGCAAAATCCAACTGGTCGGCGACGACGTTTTCGTCACCGACCCGAAACGTCTGCGCGAGGGCATCGAGCGCAGCGCCGCCAACGCGCTGCTGGTCAAGGTCAACCAGATCGGGACCCTGTCGGAGACGCTCGACGCGGTCGAAATCGCCCGACGCGCCGCCTGGGGCACTGTCTTCTCGCATCGCTCGGGGGAGACCGAGGATACGACGATCGCCGACCTCGCGGTCGCCACCAATGCCGGGCAAATCAAGACCGGGTCGCTGTCGCGGTCCGACCGGCTCGCCAAATACAACCAGCTGATCCGAATCGGCGAGCAGCTCGGCGCTTCCGCCGTCTACGCCGGCCGTTCGGCTCTCGCGCGGCAGCGCTAGCGATGTCATGCAGTGGTTGACGAGCGCTGTCGCTGGTGATTCAGTTTTGCGATGTACTGGTCGCGCAGACTCCGGCGGTGGGCGGAGACACTTATCGGGCCGGCCTTTGGCCTCGCGCTGACCGGCTACTTCGCGTACAACCTCGTCATCGGCGACCGCGGTTTGCTGGCCTGGCGGCGTGTAACCGAACAAATCCAAAAGGAAGACGCCAAGCTCGCGGCTGTTCAGGCAGAACGCGTGGCGCTCACGCGGAAGGTCTCCGATCTCAGCCCCGACCATCTCGACCCCGATCTGCTCGACGAACGGGTGAGGGCGAGCCTGAACCTCGTCGCTCCCAACGAGCTGGTCATCATGCGAGACACGACCGCCGGCGCCCGCTGAACGCCGCTGTAGGCCGCCAATTCGCAAGAGCCGACGACTGACCGGCCCCGCGGCGCCCCAAGGATTTGAGCAGGTCCCGGTTGCAAAGGCCGCGATCTGCCGGCATGCTCCGCGCGGCTTTCGGCGGGATTTCGGTGCCCGGAGGAGACGGATGGCGGCAACACGCAAGGGCAAGCCGGTCGGCGTGGCCGAACTCGACGCGTCGCCAAAGGAATTGCTCGGCTTCTACCGCGACATGCTGCTGATACGGCGCTTTGAGGAGCGCGCCGGCCAAATGTACGGCATGGGGCTGATCGGCGGCTTCTGCCATCTCTATATCGGCCAGGAGGCGGTGGTCGTCGGCATGCAGGCGGCGCTCAAGGAAGGCGACACGATCGTCACTTCCTATCGCGATCACGGCCATATGCTGGCCTGTGGCATGGATCCCAAGGGTGTGATGGCCGAACTGACGGGGCGCCGCACCGGGTACTCGCATGGCAAGGGCGGCTCGATGCACATGTTCAGCCGCGACAAGAATTTTTTCGGCGGCCACGGCATTGTCGGCGCGCAGGTGCCGATTGGGACCGGGCTCGCCTTCGCTCACCGCTACCGTGACAACGGGCTGATTTCTGTCACCTATCTCGGCGACGGCGCGATCAATCAGGGCCAGGTCTACGAAAGCTTCAACATGGCGGCATTGTGGAAGCTGCCGATCGTCTATGTCATC
>DATKHX010000301.1:0-9387 GCA_035510075.1 Allostellaceae bacterium | reverse complement strand
GCACGCGGTGCAGCCGGGATAGGTGCATTTATCGATGTCGATCTCGATGCGGTGCAACGGCTCGAGCGCCACGTAGACCGCGTTCAAATCGATCTCGCGGCAGACGACGTAGCACATCCGGCACTGGGTGCAGCGCTCGTGGTCGATCTTGAGGCTGCCCATGCCGATTTCTTTCAGTCGGTCACGGTGACGCGCGGCATCGGCGGCGCCGGTGTGGAGCGGTCGAGCACGAAATCGCCGAGCTCATGCAGAAATCGGCCGTAGTCTCGGCGCACGACCGCGCAAGCCCAACGGCACAATTCGGCCTCGACCGGCTTTTCGATGAACTCCTCGACGATGCGACGGCCCATGTTGATGTGGCTGCGGTTTTCGACCACCTGGCTGTCGAAGACGGCTCTCAAATCCGGGTCCGCCGTCGCCGCCGAAAGCTCCTCCATCCAGGCGAATTCGATGACTTTGGGGCCAAGGTTGAGGGCCGCGATACGGATCGGGTGGGGATAAGTCGCGAGGTTGCGCAGCGAAAAGACGTAGTAGGCTAGCGCCGAATCCACCGAGAACCGGCCGTAGGGCTGGTGAAACGCCTCTTTCTGGGTGGTGACGGCGCCGCGCCTCAGCAACGCGTCGAGATACAGCATCTCGTGTGTCGACTCGTCGACGATCTGCTTCGAGAACAGGTATTTGACCGAGGGCGGGAAGTCGTTCATCTCCAGCCCTTGGCCCCAGCCGCCATAGACGTAGTAGAACATCCGTTCGAGCGTCCACAGCCGCCCGAGCAGCCGGGCCACCGCGCCCTCGTCGAGCGCGCCGGCTCGGGCGGCCTCGACGACCGCCGCGACCGGGGTGGTACTGCTCTCTGCCAGGCTCTTACCGATCAGCTCCTGCGCCAGCGCCGCTCCCGGCAATTCGGACATTACCCGTTCCTGGGCCAACGGGGCGGGTGCTGGATTACCGGCACGGTCATGACCGGGCTTGTCCCGGCCATCCACGGATCAGCGACAAAGCGCTAACGGGTATTCGTGGATGCCCGGCACAAGGCCGGGCATGACGAGCGCGGCGAGACCGCATCACCCAATCGTCCCGCCACCGGTCACGGCTCGTAGACCGCGAAGCATTTGTTGGAGTTGAAGATCCAGCTTTCGACAAACGCGGTCTCGGTCGGGCGCCGGCCGAGCCCGTCCATCGCCCCCATCAGGCACATCCAGTTCAGGATTTCCTGCTGGCCGCTGTCTTCGACCGCACTCAGCGGGCGCTCGCGCCAGGTCTTGTAATCGCTGCGCTGCAAGGCGTCATAGAGCGCGCGGTCGGCCGGGACATCGGGGTAGAGCAGCCAGTTTTTTGGCGTCAGAAACGCGTGCGACCAGCTCGACGACGCGATCAGCGCCACCCGGTACGGGCTGTCGGCGGCGATGCGGGCGCAGGCCGCGCCGAGGTCGAAGCAGCGCCACGGCATCGGCGACGGCGGATCGAGATCGGCCTCGTCCGGCAATTCGCTCAGCGAGCGCACCCCCGCCTGCTGTGCAATGACGCGGCGGCCGTAGCAGTTCACCTGGAACGGCAATACCGGATAGGGGAAGCCCTTCCGGTCGTAATCCATGAACAGCAACGTGTTCAAAAAGGCGTGGCCGAGCGGGTGATGCAATGGCTGATAGGCGTAGGAGACGTCGAACCCAGATTCGATCATCTTGCCGGCGAGGTATTTGCCGGCCTCGCGGTGGCCCTTGTACTCGAAGACCTTGTCCTTGGGTTCGTTCCAGGCGTTGGCCGCGCGATGATATTCCCACGGTTTTGGCGTCATCTCGTCGTAGGCGAGGAGGCAGAAGGGCGGGATCACGTCTTCGCGAAAATTTTCGTACTGGTCGTCACCCCATATCACGACGAGATCGGGCGCGAAATCGTCGAGCACCCGCCGCGCGTTACGAAACCCTGATATCAGCGCTTCGCGGTGCCGCCGCGCCGCCGACAGCCCGTGGTCGGAGCCGTATTCCTCGCGCATCGCCGCCGGCCAGCCTTCGGGATGGCGATATTGCTCGGGCAATGCCGGGTCGTCGAGAACCCGCTTCAGAATGCGCCCCATGCTTTCGTCGGTTCCCGAAAGCGGCGGAAAGTGGGTGACGCCGAGACCCAGTACCTCTCCCATCTCAAATCCTCCCAGTCGGGATCAAACCCGGCCTTTGCGTTACGAGCGGTGCGTCATCTTGTCAAGGTGGCGCAGATGGTCGCCCCTGTCGATTCGCCAGTTTCGTGCTGGTTTTCACCAATTTGACAGACACCATCGCAGCATTTCCCGGCTTTTAGCCGCAGCGTTGCGTGGCTCCGCGTTGTTGTGGCAACTAAGTTGCCGGGAATTTGGCAGTGAGGGGCTCCGCAATGACGCCTCGGCGTTACAGCCGTCGGATACTGTTTTCGATGCCGCTCTTGGCCGGGCCGGCGCTGCTGATGGGCGCGCCTGTCAAAGCGGCGGAAGACGACTTTTATTCGTTTCTCTATTTGGTGCGGCGAGAGGCCGCAGCGCGGGGTATCCGGACCTCGACGGTCGACCTGGCGCTGCGCAGCGCCCAGTATTTGCCGCATGTGATCGAGCTCGACCGTCATCAGCCCGAACAAGTTCTGACCTTTGCCCAGTACCTGCAAAAGACGGTCAGCCCACAGCGCATAGAAAATGCCCGACGGGCGCTGTTCGACAACCGTTCACTTCTCGACGCGGTGTGGCGGAGCTATAATGTCGAGCCGCGGTTCATTGTCGCGTTATGGGGGATGGAGAGCGATTTCGGCAAGATCACCGGCAATTACATGGTGGTTTCGTCGCTTGCGACCTTAGGCTTTGACGGGCGGCGCGGCCCTTATTTCCGAAGCGAGCTGATTTCGGCGCTGCGCATCATCGACGAGGGGAATGTCGGCGTCGGCGGTATGACGGGCTCCTGGGCCGGCGCAATGGGCCAGTGCCAATTCATGCCGTCGAATTTTCTGCGCTATGCCGTCGATTACGACGGCGACGGCCGGCGCGACATCTGGAACGACCGCGCCGACGTGCTCGGCTCGATCGCCAATTTCCTTGGCCATCTTGGCTGGCGCAACGGCGAGAGTTGGGGCCGCCGCGTGCTGTTGCCGCCCGGCTTCGACGAACGCTCGACCGGCCTCGATTTCAAGAGAGCGACCGGCGAATGGAGTCGGATGGGGGTGCGCAGCATCGACGCACGCCCGCTCGGGACCCAGGGAATCGAGGCCTCACTGGTGATGCCGGACGGGGCGGGCGGGCCGGCGCTGCTCGTCTACGACAATTTCCGCACCATTATGCGGTGGAACAAATCCACTTATTTCGCCGGCGCTGTCGGTTACCTGGCTGACGCGATGGTCGGCGGCACCCCGATCGCGCACGGCTGACCGCGAGCGGTCGGAGCGGGAAGGATGGCGATCGGCGGCTCGGCTCGCGGCCGGGCTCTCGCGCCGATTGTTTTGCTTGGGTTGTTGATCGCCGGTTGCGCGTCCGAGCCGCGCGTCGAGTCCTATGGTGCCGGGCAGGGTACGTACCGGGTCGGCACCCCCTATCGGATCAAGGGCGTGTGGTATTATCCGGCCGTCGATTACGACTACGATACCACCGGGACAGCGTCGTGGTATGGTGAGCAATTCGAGGGGCGGTTGACCGCCAACGGCGAAATCTTCGACCTGAACCAGCTGACCGCGGCTCATACCACCTTGCCGATGCCGAGCATTGTTCAGGTGACCAACCTCGAAAACGGCCGCTCGCTGCAATTGCGGGTCAACGATCGCGGCCCTTTTGTCGACGGTCGGCTGATCGACGTGTCGCGCCGCGCGGCGCAGCTGCTGGGTTTCGAGAGGCGAGGGACGACCCTCGTCCGGGTCAAGGTCCTGAAGGACGAAAGCATCGCTGCCGCCGAGGAGGCGATGCACGGCCGCGGCCAGATAATGGTCGCCGAGGCGTCGAGCGGCGTAGCCGCGGCGGCGGCGGCCGCACCGCCGGTGTATTCTTCGGCCACCGCGCCATCGCCGGTATCCTCGCCGCCCGCCGCTGCGCTCGCGACGCGGCGCGCCCCGGCTCCTGCGCCGCCAATGGCGCAGCCCCAACCGCAGCCGCCGCCGGTGCCGCGGATGGCAATGGCGCCCGGCGAACCGCCGGCACCACGGATCACGATGGTGCAAAGCGAGCCGCCGGCGAGCCTTGCCCCGCCACCCAGCCCCGCGGCGCTGCCGGCCCGCATGCCTCACTTGCCGCCATCCCGATTTTCGCTGATCGCGCCGGCCGAAGCTGCGGAGCTTCCCCCCGCCCGAGCGAGCGCCCGCGAGCGGGCGATGGCCGGAGCGCCGGTCGCCGTTCCGCAAAGACTGTCTTCGTCGCCGAGCACGACTGCCGTCGCAACCGGGTCTGCGGGCCGGATCTATGTCCAGGCCGGCGCGTTCTCGATGCGGGACAACGCGCGGCGGGTGCAGTCGCGGATCGCGCTCTTGGGCAACGCTCAGGTGACGGCCGCCTCGGTCGACGGTATTGAGATGTATCGCGTGCGGCTCGGCCCGTTTCGGAGCGCAGCGGAGGCCGACCGGCTGCTCGCGCGCCTCGTCGACGGCGGCTATCCCGAAGCGCGCGTTGTCGGCGACTGAATGCGTAGCAACTCTGGCGAGCGAGAACGGCTATGACCACCGCGCCGCGGTATATTCTGGTTGTGCTGGCGGTCTTGTTTGCCGCCGGGCTTATGGGTCAGCCGGCGGCTGCGGCAAGCCATGGCAAGACAAAGGCCAGGGCCGCCGCGCCAGTCCCGCCGATTGGTGGCGCAAACGCCACCGCGCCCGCGGTCGGCATCGATACTCAGGCGACGCACGCCATCATCGTCGAGGTCGAAACCGGTGCCGTTCTGCTCGACAAGAACGCCGACGAGCGCATGCCGCCGGCCTCGATGAGCAAAATGATGACGGCGTATCTGGTCTTCAGCATGCTGAAGGACGGCAAGGCCAAATTGACCGACGAATTGCCGGTCAGCGAAGAAGCCTGGCGAACCGGCGGGTCGAAAATGTTCGTGCCGCTCGGCGGCAAGATCACCGTCTCCGACCTGTTGCGCGGCATGATCGTCCAGTCGGGCAACGACGCCTGTGTCGTCCTCGCCCAAGGACTGGCCGGCAGCGTCGATGCGTTTGTCGACCTGATGAACGAGAAGGCCAAACAGATAGGTCTCAAGGACAGCCATTTTTCCAATGTCGACGGGCTTCCGGACCCCAACCACTGGATGACGGCGCGCGACCTGGCCACCTTGGCGATCCGCACGATCAAGGATTTTCCGGAATATTATAAGATATACAGCGAAATGGAGTTTGCTTACAACAACATAAATCAGGGCAACCGCAATCCTCTACTCTACAAGAATATGGGGGCAGACGGGCTGAAGACCGGCCATACCGAGGAAGCGGGGTACAGTCTGACCGGGTCCATGGTCCGCGGCGGCCGCCGGATCGTCATCGTGTTGGGCGGGCTGCCGACGATGAAGGCGCGCGCCGAGGAAAGCGAAAGGCTGGCCGACTGGGCGTTCCGCGAATTCAACGATTATCGCCTGTTCGCCGCGGGCGACAAGGTCGAGGACGCCCAGGTCTGGCTCGGCACCGATGCGCGCGTGCCGCTGACCGTCGGCAAGGATCTGGTCGTTACCTTGTCGCGCAAGGCGCGCAAGGAGATGCAGGTCTCCGTCCAGTATGACAGCCCGGTCCCGGCGCCGGTCAAGAAGGGCGAGGACCTCGGAAAGATTGTCATATCGGCACCCGACATGCAGCAGCAGGAGATGCCGCTCGTCGCTCTCGCCGATGTGGGGCGTATGGACGCGATGGGCCGTATCGCGACGCTCGCCGGCTATCTGGTATGGGGCGACCGGCACTAGGCGATGGGGCGCGGACGGTTCATCACGATCGAGGGCGGGGAGGGGGCCGGCAAGTCGACGCAAGTGCCGTTGCTGGTCGCGGCCCTCGAACGCGCCGGGTACCCGGCGCTGGCCACGCGCGAACCGGGCGGCTCGCCGGGCGCCGAAGCCATCCGGCGGCTGTTGCTCGAAGGCGAAGGCGAGCGCTGGGATGCGGCGGGCGAGGCGCTATTGCTGGTCGCGGCACGGCGCGACCATGTCGCGAGGCTGATCGCGCCGGCGTTGGCGCGCGGGGTGTGGGTGGTCTGCGATCGCTTCGCCGATTCGACCCGCGCTTATCAGGGCTACGGCCGCGGGCTGGCGGCGGACGACATTGCGGCGCTGCATCGTTTCGCGCTCGGCGATTTCGCGCCCGATCTGACCCTGATCCTCGATCTGCCGGTCGAGATCGGGCTTGCGCGCGTCGCTGCGCGAGACGCCGCCGGCGACCGCTTCGAGCGCCTCGACCTTGGGTTCCACGAGCGGTTGCGCCGAGGCTTCCGCGAGATCGCCGCCGCCGAACCCACCCGCTGCGTACTGATCGACGCCACCCCCGAGCCGCAAGCGGTGCATCGCGCGATGCTGAAAGCGATCGTCGAGCGACTGGGCGTCGATGCGCGTCGGGCAGCCGCTCACCCCGGCCCTCGCCCCGCCCGCGGGGAGAGGGAGGGGCCCGCGTCAGCGGGAGGGTGAGGGGCGTCCCGCGAGAGGTCGGCGGCTTTGGAGGTCTGCAAGGTGGCACGCAGCGCGGACGACAGCGACACTGAAAACGCCATACCATCACCGCGGGCGAACCCGGATCTCGTCGGTCACGAGGCGGCCGAGCTCGAGCTGGAGCGGCTGTACCGGTCGAAGCGGCTGCCGCACGCGATCCTGCTCGCCGGGCCGCGCGGGATCGGCAAGGCGACGCTGGCGTTTCGCTTCGCGCGCTTTCTTTTGACGCGGGGGGAAGCAAAACAGGCGGCGCCGGAGATGTTCGGGGCCTCCGGGGTCGAGACCGGGCTCGCGGTCGACCCCGACAGCGGAGTTTTCCGCCGCGTCGCGGCTGGCGGCCATGCCGATCTGTTGACCGTCGAGCGCGCCTGGGACCCGCGGCGCAAGCGCTTGCGCGGCGAAATCGTCGTCGAGGATACGCGCGAAATCGCCGCTTTCTTTCGCCTCACCGCGGCGGAGGAGGGGTGGCGGGTCGTCATCCTCGACGGCGCCGAGGAGATGAACCGCAACGCCGCCAACGCGGTGCTGAAGATCATCGAGGAGCCGCCCGACCGTGCGTTGCTGCTGTTGGTCAGCCACAATCCCGGCCGGCTGCTGCCGACGATCCGTTCGCGCTGCCGGCGGCTCATATTGACGCCGTTGTCGGTGCCACTCGCAACCCAACTGCTCCGCCGCTACCGCCCAGAGCTCGACGCGGCCGAAGCGGAGGCGCTGGCGTCACTGAGCGGTGGCAGCATCGGGGGCGCATTGGAACTGGCCGATGCCGGCGGGCTCGACCTCTATCGCTCGTTGATCGAACTGCTGGCGCACGCTCCCGCGATCGAATTGGGGCAGCTGCACGGGCTGACCGACCGGCTCGCCCGAACCGATGCCGAGGATGCCCATCGGGCGAGCGAGAAATTGCTGTCGCAATTTCTCGCCCGGCTGGCCGTGGCTGCGGCGCGCGGTTACCGGGCGGCCGAAGAGATCGTCGCCGGCGAGAGCGCTGCGATGCAACGCCTGGCCGGCCGCGCCGATCCGGTTTCGTGGGCGACTCTGCGCAATGAAATCGACATCAATTTCGCCACCGCGCGCGAGCTCAACCTCGACCGCAAGCAAACCATGCTCGGCGCATTCTTTGCCATCGACGAGCTGGCGCGTTAGAAACGCCGCCCCGACCGCGCGCTGGATCGCCGCCGGTCCGAGCCCATATCTGGGGTTTGGAGACAGCAATGAACGCCCGCCCCTTTTTCATCACCACGCCGATCTACTACGTCAACGACCAGCCGCATCTCGGTCACGCTTATACGACCGTCGCCTGCGACGCGCTGGCGCGGTTCATGCGGCTCGACGGCCGGCAAGTCAAATTCCTGACCGGCACCGACGAGCACGGCCAGAAGGTCGAGCAATCGGCCCGCGCCGCCGGGGTTTCGCCGCAGGAATTCGTCGACCGCATATCCGGCGGCTTTCGCGAGATAACCCGGCTACTCGATATCAGCCAGGACGAGTTCATCCGTACCACCGAGCCGCGGCACGCACGCGCGGTGCAGGCGCTCTGGCGCGAGCTGGAGGGCCGCGGCGAGATCTACCTCGGCCGGTTCGCCGGCTGGTATTCGGTACGCGATGAGGCCTTTTATGACGAAAGTGAATTGGTCGACGGCAAGGCGCCGACCGGCGCCGAGGTCGAATGGCTTGAAGAAGAAAATTACTTTTTTCGTCTATCTTCCTGGCAAGACAGGCTTTTGGCCTATTACGAAAGCAATCCAGACGCGGTAGCGCCGCGCAGCCGTCGCAACGAGGTCATCAGCTTTGTCAAAGGCGGACTTCGCGATCTTTCGATCTCGCGCACCAGTTTTTCCTGGGGAGTCCCCGTCCCCGACGATCCCAACCACGTGATCTACGTGTGGCTCGATGCGCTGACAAATTACATCACTGCTATCGGGTATCCCACTGATAAAACAGAGTTTATGACTTATTGGCCTGCCGACCTTCATATGGTTGGCAAGGACATTCTGCGCTTTCATTCGGTTTATTGGCCGGCGTTTTTGATGGCCGCCGGGCTCGAACCGCCGCGTCGCGTCTTCGCCCACGGCTGGTGGACGGTCGAGGGACAGAAAATGTCGAAATCGCTTGGCAATTTCATCCCGCCGCAGCAACTGGTCGATGCTTACGGGGTGGATCCGCTGCGCTATTTCTTGCTGCGCGAGCTTCCTTTCGGCAACGACGGGGATTTTTCGCAGCGCGCGGTCATCGGCCGGGTAAATGGTGATCTCGCCAATGATTTCGGGAATTTGGCGCAGCGCGTGCTGGTCATGATCAACCGCGACTGCGGTGCCGCCGTGCCCGAACCCGACAGGCTGGCCGATACCGATCGAGCGTTGCTCGACAGTTCACGCGGATTATTGGGTAACGTTCGTAAGGCTATGGAAGAGCAGGCATTTCAGTCGGCCCTTGAAAGAATTTGGCGGGTCGTGGGAGAGGCCAATCGCTATGTTGACGAGCAGGCGCCATGGGCGTTGCGCCGCGACGATCCGGTGCGGATGCGCACCGTCCTTTACATCCTGGCGGAGACAATTCGGTATCTCGCGATTCTTATGCAACCCTTTGTTCCGGCGTCGGCAGGGAAGCTCCTCGACCAGCTCGCCGTGCCGCCCGGGTCGCGCGATTTCGCGGGCCTGGCGGAGGCGCCGCTGACTCCCGGAACCCGCTTGCCCAAGCCGGAGGGGATCTTCCCGCGATTTGTCGAAGCACCGGCGGCATGAGTGGCGAGGGCAGGGCGGGGATGCTGGTCGACAGC
>DATKHX010000300.1:0-3209 GCA_035510075.1 Allostellaceae bacterium | reverse complement strand
GACAACGCGACAGGATGTGATCCGATCGAAAAAGCGTTCGAGCTCCTCGGCGCGGCCGCGGATGCGTGCGGCGATCGCCTCCGAGCTGTCCATGTGGCGAAACGTGATCTGAAGCGGAACCTGCACAGGTTTCTCCTTTCTGCGGCCGTTACGGACGCCTTTTGATTACCAACGCCGGAGCCGGGCGCTTGGGTCATCGCCGATCTCGCCGGTCGACAATGGCGAGACGGATGGCAGTCTTGCCGACGTGCAGAGCCGCCTAAAACGCAGCAGGCGCGCCTTCTCTCTTGACGGCATCCCCGCATCGCCGGCTCTGATGGCAGCCGATTTTCTCGGCCGGCCGGTAAGCAATGGAAACAGTCAGTCTCAGCGTGAACGGCAGCAAGATCGACGTCACCGCGGACGCAGACACCCCGCTGCTCGATATTCTGCGCAACCATCTCGGCCTCTTGGGCACGAAATTCGGCTGCGGCCTGGAACAGTGCGGCTGCTGCATGGTTCTCGTCGACGGCCGGCCGGAGAAATCCTGCGGCAAGGCGCTCTCGACCGTCGCCGGCCGGGAAATCTTGACGATCGAGGGCCTCGGCACTCCCGACCGGCCGCATCCGCTGCAACAAGCCTTTCTCGACGAGCAGGCGGGCCAATGCGGCTATTGCCTCGCCGGCATTCTGATCTCGGCAAAGGCGTTGCTCGACCATAACCCGTCGCCGTCGCGTCGCGAAATCGCCGAGGCGCTCGACGACAACATCTGCCGCTGCGGCAGCCACCACCGCATCCTGCGCGCCGTGGCGCTCGCCGCCGAGCGGATGCGCGAGGAAGGAGTTTCGCGATGAGCGCCGCCGCACCCACGGCGCTGCCGCCGCTGCTCGCGGCCAACCCGCGCCTCGACCAATGGGTCGGGTTCGACCAGCCCGGACGTGTCAGGGTTTCCACTGGCCGTGTCGAGATCGGCCAGGGTGTGCTGACCGCGATGCGGCAGATCGCGGCCGAAGAGCTCGACGTGTCGCTCGACCGCATCATGCTGCAGTCGGGCGACACCGAGCTGACGCCGAACGAGGGCTACACCGCCGGCAGCCAGTCGATCCAGTTCGGCGGCGTAGCGATGCGCTTTGCTTGCGCCGAGGTGCGCTCGCTGTTTCTCGACCACGCCGCGGCCGCCTTCGGCTATCCGCGTGCGGAGCTGTCGGTTCAAGATGGCGCCATCGCCCGTCGCGGCGAGCCCATCGGGCATGATTATTGGTCGCTCGCCGCCGCGATCGATCTCGGCCGCCAGGCCACCGGCCGGGCACCGACCAAGCAGCCGCGCGATTACCGCGTCGTCGGGCAAGAGGCACCGCGCGTCGACCTTGCCGCCAAGGTGTTCGGCGAGCCGGTCTTTCTTCACGACATGGGGCTAGACGGCATGATGCACGCGCGGGTCGTGCGCCAGCCGCGCCGCGGCGCCACGATCAAAACCGTCGACGAGGCGGCGCTGCGCCGCGCCGCAAAGACGCCGATCGAAATCATTCGCAACGGCAACTTCCTCGCCATTACGGGCGCCGACGAAACCGCCGTCGAAGCCGTCGCGGCGGTGGCGCCGAGCCATGTCGTCTGGGACGGCATCGATCCGATCAACCCGTTTCAGGAAGAGGCGCGCTGGCTGTTGCAGCAGCCCGCGATCGACCGGATCGTCGGCGCGCCGCCGCCATCCGCCCCGACCCCGGCGGCGAGCCGATACGAGGCGACCTATACCCGGATGCACATTGCCCATGCCTCGGTGGCGCCGTCCTGCGGGGTGGCGCTTTATCGCGATGGGCGGCTCGACGTGTGGACGCATTCGCAAGGCGTCTATCCGCTGCGCGATGCGCTCGCCCGCACCCTGAAGCTCAATCCCGCAATGATCCGGGTCACGCACGTCCAGGGGCCGGGCTGCTATGGCCATAACGGCGCCGACGACGCGGCGGCCGACGCCGCGGTCATCGCGATGCACACACCCGGCACACCGATCCGGGTGCGCTGGCGGCGCGAGGAGGAGTTCGGCTTCGAGCCGGTCAGCCCGGCGATGGTCGTGACCGCGCGGGCGACGCTCGACGACGCGGGGCGCCCCGTCGACTGGACGACCGAAATCTGGAGCGGCCGGCATTCGAGCCGGCCCGGCGGCGGCGGCAACCTGCTCGCTGCCGAGGCGCTGCCCGACCCGCCGCCCCCGCCGCCGGCGAGCGAATCGTCGAACCCGCCGGGCGCGGGCACCCGCAACGGCGAGCCGCTCTACGAATTTTCGGCAAAGCGCATCGTCCACCACCTGATTCCCGAAACCCCGGTGCGGACCTCGTCGTTGCGCGGGCTCGGCGCCACCCTCAACGTCTTTGCGATCGAATCCGCGATGGACGAGATCGCCGAGCGCGCCGGCGAGGACCCGGTCGCGTACCGGCTGTCGGTATTACGCGATCCGCGAGGGCGGGCGGTCGTCGAGCACGCCGCACGGATCAGCGGCTGGCGGGGCGGGCTGCCGGCCGCCACCGGACGCGGACGCGGGATCGGGTTTGCGCGCTACAAGAACTTGGCGGCCTATGCCGCTGTCGTCGCCGAAGTCGAGGTCGACGAAAATGTCCGGCTGACGCGGGTGTGGTGCGCCGCCGATGCCGGGCTCGTGATCAACCCCGACGGGGCTGTCAATCAGCTCGAAGGCGGGATCATCCAGGCGGCGAGCTGGGCGTTGAAGGAAGGCGTGCGGCTCGACAACGCCGGCATCGGCTCGCGCGACTGGGAGGGCTACCCGGTCTTGCGCTTCACTGAGGTGCCCGAAATCACGGTCGAGCTGCTCGGCGCCTCCGCGGATCTTCCCCCGCTCGGCGTCGGCGAGGCGTCGGGCGGCCCGACCGTCGCCGCAATCGGCAACGCCGTCGCCCACGCGCTCGGCGCGCGGCTACGCGACCTGCCCTTGACCCGCGACCGCGTCATGGCGACGTTGCTGGAGGCGTAACACCGCGACGAAGGAGTCGGTCACGTCGACGCGCTGTCATTGCGAGGAGCGCAGCGACGAAGCAATCCCGGCCGGATGATGCTCAGCCGCTCGAGATTGCTTTGCTTCGCTTCGCAATGACCGGGGCGGCGGTCGATCGGATCGAAAGCAGACCTTAGGCGCGGCCGTGTTGCCGCAGCAACCGGGTCAGCTCGCCGACATCCTGCCATTCGTCGCAGCGGTCGGCGGCGCGCTCGACCTCGGCGGC
>DATKHX010000299.1:0-3795 GCA_035510075.1 Allostellaceae bacterium | reverse complement strand
ATCCGCCGCACTGCGAAGCGTTTACGGTTCGGCTGCGCAGCGCGGGACGACTGAATCTTCCGCCGCCCGCGGATACGCTCGCCCGATTGCGGATATTCGAGCACCGCGTCCTCTCGATAAATCTGGTGCTCCGCCTCGAAGTCGTTCGCATCGGAGGCGGCCCAGTGGCGATCCAGAGCCGCTCGAACCTCTCGGTCTTCCATATCAAATCCCCTTCACCATCACCGTCGATGGCGAACTGTCGTACCATGCGCCGGCCTGAAACAGGCCTTCCACATTGGGCAAGAGGGCCATTCCCAGCGCGAAGGCTGGGTGGCCGAGAAGGGTCGAGAGCGGTACTCTGTTTGCCGACTAAGCGTAATCCCAGATCTGCTATCGCATATTCCCGGTGTGGCCGAGGGAGTAGCGGCCGGGCTGGGGCCATACGGTCAGGCCGTGCGGTTCGAGGCCGACCGGGATTTTCGTGACCGCACCCGTATTCGTGTCGATGTCGTAGACGACGTTGTCGTAGCGCCCGGACAACCACAGCTGTTTGCCGTCGGCGCTGACATTGCCCATGTCGGGGCTGCCGCCGCCGGGGATCGGCCAGGTCTTTTCGACCGCGCGGGTCGCAAAGTCGATGACGCTGATGCTGCCGGGCCCGTGCGGCGCGCCGTGGATTCTGTGCGAGCCGCGGTTCGACACGTAGAGCTTCGTCCCGTCGCGGCTCGGATAGAGCCCGTGCGTGCCGATCCCGGTCGGGATAAACCCCAGCCGGGTAAAGCTGTCGCCGTCGACTACGAAAACCCCGTCGGCGAGCATGTCGGCGACATAGAACACCTTACCGTCGGGCGAGACGCGAATGTCCTGCAGCATGCCGCGGTCGTTCAACCGCAGATAGCCCAGCACCGTGCGGTTGACCATGTCGATCTTAACGAGCCCGCCGCCGCGGAACTCGCAGGTGAAGATCGCATAGCGGCCGTCGATCGAAAAATCGGCGTGGTTGACGCCCGAGCAGCCCGGGGTCGGCACCGATTGCTTGAGCGCCATCGTGTGCGGGTCACGGAAATCGAGCCGCTTCAGGCGCTCGGCGACGACGATCGCGGCCGATCCGTCGGGGGTAAAATACATATTGTAGGGGTCGGCGACAAAGACGGCCGGGCCGGGTCGGGCGGTTTTCGGATCGATTGGGGTCAGGCTGCCGTCGGAGCGGCGCCGGCCGTTATTGGCGACCCAAAGGGTTTGCAGGTCCCACGCCGGCACGACATGCTGCGGCAGAAACCCGACGGGAAACCGATCGACGACTTGCCGGGTCGCAGGGTCGATCACATAGACGTCGTTCGACCGCAAATTCGGCACATAGACGCGCGACAACGCCCCCGCCTCGGCCGGGCTCAGCATGTTGGCGCCGGCGGCGCTGTAGAGGTTGGCGCGGTTGAGCACCGGCGGCATCCCCGGCACGGTCTGGACCGGAGCGGGGATCGGCTTTGCCGGCGGGCTCGGCTGAGCAGGGGCGGGGCTGGGGGCCGGCCGCGGCGCCGGGGTTTGCGCGGCGGCGGACTGGGCGAGGCGGGTGATCGACCGCGCGGCCGAGCACAACAGCCCGTAGCCGCCCTCGGCGATGCTGGCGGGCCATATCGGCATGCCGCAGGCCCACGCGACGAACGCGACAAACGGGACGAGCCACAGGGCGATCTGTAACCAGCGGCGGATCTGCCGGTGCAAAGGCGACCTCCCAACCAAACGTGCGAACGAAAAAGAGCCGTAGCCCGCGAAACAGCCGGCGAGCGTCAGCGCCGGGAAGTCGCGGTCCGGATCGCCGCGACGGTGCGCGACACGATCAGGTCGACGCCGAGCTGACCGAGTGCGGCGCTCGAACGGCGCGGGTCGCCATGGGCGCCGTCGCCGGGTTTGGTCTCGCCCAGCAAGTCGGCGCGGACCAGGCCGGGATCGGTCGCCATCATCAGCGAGGTGTCGAGCAGCCCGGCGTGGCTGCCGATCTCGGCCTCGCTATAGCCTTTGCCCTTGAGCAGCTGCCCGAATTCGGTTTCGCTCGCGCGATAATATTCGGTGAGTGCATAAGCGCGCGCCGGGGTTGACGCCCATTCGCGATCGAGGCGCTGCGCCACCGCCTCGTCATCCTTCTGGTAGCCGCCGTGGTCGCCGAGAAAGACGATGTTGCGGAACCCGGCAAGCCTGAAGCTCTTCGCCGCATATTCGAGCACCTGTTCAAACGCCTCCGGCGGCACCGTGATCGTGCCGGGGAATTTCAGGTGCCCCTCGGGCCGGTCGACATTGCCCTCGGGCACATAGGCGATCACCGGCGCGACGAGCGCGTCGCCGAGCGCGCGCGCGATCTTGCCGGCCAGCACCTTCACCCGGACATTGTGCTTGCCGAGCGCCATTTGCGGGCCGTTCTGCTCGGTGCCGCCGATCGGCACGAGGATTGTCGCCTTCCCCGCCGCGATATCGGCGCGCAACTCGGGCCAGGTCAGGTCTTCGAGATAGAGGTTGGCCGAAGGCGTCGCGGCCGCGGCCGCGGCCGCCGTGATCAGCAAAACCAACAGGACAAGCAGTCCCCTCGCCATCGCCGTATTCCCCCGAAGCCGGCCTAACGCTGTCGCCTAGCCTCCCTGCGCCTGCGAGCGACAGCACTCTGCGGCGCGGGCGCGGGCATCGATCCACGATCCCGAGCCCGCCCCCTTCAATCGGCGCAGAAATGACGGCATTAAAATGGCAATGCAAAAAGCAATGGATGGCGGGGCTTCAGCCTCGGGTCGCTGTCGGCGGGCAGAGGCCATGCCCGGCGAATCGGAACTCACGGCCGTTGCGTCGGTGAAGGTCTGGTTTAACGACCCAAAGGCGACTCTCGCCGAGGTCCACGCTTCCGACGGCTAATGCCCCACAGCCGACCTTCGGCCCGATCGCTCACCCCGGGAACTTGTCGCCGAACATCGGCAGGCCGCTGACGGATGCTTCCTTTGTCACCTCGTCCTGGATGACGTCCCAGTGCTCGGCCAGTTGGCCGTTCTCGAGGCGCACGATATCCACGACAATCCAGTTCGCCGGCCGGCCTAAGCCGCTAAACCGGCCGTGGAGGAGCACGTAGTCGCCATTGGCAACGGTAAGCCCGTTCTCGTAGTGCAAAGCTTCAGGGGCTCCTTTGATCAAGGCGAAAAGTCCCTCGCGTCCGGGCGGGATGTGCGCACTGTGCTGAATGTAGTTCGGAGACCAGAAACGCTTCGCGGCGGCGTAGTCCCGCTTGTTGAAAAGGGTTTCGAAGGCGTTCAGGACGATCTGCACGTTGTCGGCCATGGCCGTGCTTCCTCGATAAGCTTGATGATTGACGATGCTGGAAGAGAACTCTCGACGGCCTCAGCTCCGGTAGTCCGGGGGGACCGAGAAGATCTCTTTCTCCGGATCGGGCAGGTCCTTGACGCCGCCGGGCAGGAGGGCCTGCGCCGCGGCGACCACGTTCAGAGACTCCCGCACCAGATTGATCAGGCCGTTCTCCGCCACGAGACGGGCAGCAAACAGGTGATGGAGGGTGCGCCCGGTCGCCTTCGTCGTCGTGTGGGCCATGTATACGGCGAACACCTGCTCCGGGGTGTCGATCAGGATGTGGGTGTCCTCGGGCATGAAGGCGAAGTCCAGATAGAGCCCGGCGAGAGAAACTTGGAGCTCGCGGATCGCCTGGCGACCCTGGTGGCGCCAGGGGATGCCCACTGAATGCAGGAACGGCAGTTCGAGCACCCCGCCCTCGGCGAACAGGGCGGCGACGTCTTCGCCGTGCGTGACGGCAGCGAGGAATTCGAG
>DATKHX010000298.1:0-9018 GCA_035510075.1 Allostellaceae bacterium | reverse complement strand
GAGAGCGAGCCCGCGCGAAGGAGAAGCCGATGTCCGAGAGAGCAGCCTTTCTAAACCGCGCCTACAGTGCCTACTTCCACCGCGAGCGGCCGCCCGAGGACGAGGAATTGACCCGGGTCGGGCCGGGTAGTCCGTGCGGCGAGTATCTGCGGCGTTTCTGGCAGCCGGTCATTCAGTCTTCTGAATTGGGCGAAGTACCGCGGCGGCTGCGCATCCTCGGCGAGGACCTCGTTGCCTTTCGCGACAGGAGCGGCGCGATCGGCTTGTTGGAATTGCATTGCCCGCATCGCGGCACCTCGCTCGAATTCGGCCTCGTCGGCGAGCACGGGATCCGCTGCTGCTACCATGGCTGGCTGTTCGGTACGGACGGCACGATTCTCGAAACCCCGGGCGAGCCCGCTGACAGCACCCTAAAGAACCGGCTGTGCCACGGCGCCTACCCGGTGCGCGAGCATCAAGGGCTGGTGTTCGCCTACATGGGCCCGCCTGACAAAGAGCCCCATTTCCCGGTCCTCGACACCTGGGACCTGCCCGGCTATCGCCAGATCGCCCGCGCGCCGACCTTGTGGGAATGCAACTGGCTGCAGGTCAAAGAAAACAGCATGGACCCGGCGCACCTCGCCTTTCTGCACACCCTCCCCGGCAGCGAGGGCTTTACCGAGGACCTCGCCGCCCTCGGCGAATGGGACTGGATGGAGACCCCGGTCGGGATGGTCTATATCGACACAAGGCGCCAAGCCGACCGGGTGTGGGTGCGCGTCGCCGACTTCATCCTGCCCAACATCCACCAGTTCCCTCCCAACGCCGATCCGATGGCGCTGCGCAACTCGGTCAACCGGCCGCAGGCAACGACCTGGGCAGTGCCGCTCGACGATACCCACACGATGCAGATCGGCTATCACCGCGCCCCCGAGGGCAAGGAGATGCGGCGCGGCGCGGGCTTCGGCCAGGATGCGAGCCGGCCCTATGAAGAGCGCCAGCGCGTCCCCGGCGATTACGACGCGCAAACCAGCATCCACGGCGGCACGGCGCGGCACGCGCTTGAGCACCTCGCCTCGACCGACCGCGGCATCATCATGATGCGCAACATGATCCGTCGCGGCATCCACTCGGTGCGGAAGGGCGAGGATTTGGGCTATCGCATCCTCCACAACGGAGGTGCCGTCCCGACCTACAGCCACGACCGCGTCGTCGCCGGCGTCCCGCCGGCTGCAACGCCAGAAGCCGACAAGCAGCTGCTGCGCGAGGTCGCCCGCAAGGTCGTCGCCGAAACGATTGAAGCCGGCTCGGCCGAGGCCTGACGCGCCGCGCTGGTCCTCGGCGTCCTCCGCGATGATCACCGGGATCAGCGCCATTACCTTGGCGACGCACGACATGCCGCAGGCGGTGCGGTTCTATCGCGGGCTCGGGTTCGAAATGCTGTACGGCGGCGAGGAGGCGTCGTTTACCAGCTTCCGCGCCGGCTCCGGCTATCTGAACCTGATCGCGCAGCCGGCCGACCGCTGTTGGTCATGGTGGGGCCGGGTGATCTTCTACGATTCCGATGTCGACGCGCTCCACGCCCGGCTCGTCGCCGCCGGCTACCGCCCGGATACGGCACCGCGCGATGCAGCCTGGGGCGAGCGCTTTTTCCACATCACCGACCCCGACGGTCACGAGCTGAGCTTTGCCAGGCCGCTTCGCGACCCGCCGCCGAAATCGGCGCCCACCTCGCCCCCCAAGCTCGTGAGCCAAAAATGAGCAGGATAGCCTCGGTCAAGACACACCAGATCTCGGTCCCACGGCGACAGCCGGTGTGGACCGCGCACGAGCAAAGCACAGCCTGGAACGTCATCCTGACCGAGGTACGCACCGATGATGGGCTTGTCGGCTTTGGTGAGATCCACGGTGCGCCGATGCCGCGGATCTGCGAATGGGTCGCCCGCTTCGGCGAGCTCATCGCGGGCATGGATGCGCTGGCGCATGCGGCGGTGTGGGACAGGCTGTTCGCGCTGACCTCGCCGGGCCCCGGCCGGATCGACGGCAAGGACGGCCTGCCGCCGCCGGTTCCGCGCGGCGAGCGCACCCAGGTGATGGCGGCGATCGGCGGCATCGACATCGCTTTGTGGGACATCAAAGGCAAGGCGGCGGGTTTGCCGGTGTACCGGCTGCTCGGCGGCGAGAACCGGCCGATCTTCACCTACGCGACCGGCGGCTATTACCGGCCGGGCGCCACGGACCGCGACTACGGCGCCGAAATGGCCGCGTTTGTGAAGCTCGGCTATCGCGCGGTGAAGCTCAAGACCGGGGCCGGCACGGTCGCCGCCGAGGCCGAGCGGATCGGCATCGTGCGGCAGATGATCGGCGCCGAGCCGCTCTTGATGCTCGACATGAACGCGGCCTACGATTTGCCGGACTGCATCGACTTCGCCCATATGGTCGAGCCGCACCGAATCTTTTGGCTCGAAGAGCCGCTGCACTGGTATCTGCAGCCGGCCGATTTCGCGCGACTGGCGGCGGCGACCTCGATCCCGCTGGCCCATGGCGAGCGCGAGCTGACCCGCTTTACGGTTCGCGACTTTGTCGCCGATGGCGGCATCCGCTACCTGCAGTTCGACGCGACGCGGGCCGGCGGTTTCACCGAGGCATTGCGCGTCGCCCAGCTGGCCGAGCAGCACGGGGTCATGGTCGCGCCGCACACTGCTCCCGAAATCCACGCCCATATCGTGCTCGCCCAGCGGCGCTGGGCCTTTGGCGTCGAGTCGCATGGCGGGCCGGAGCACGACCCGCTCGCCTACGGGCTGTTCCGTGATCACCCGAAATTGCGTGACGGCCATCTCGAGATCGCCGACAAACCCGGCTTCGGCCTCGAAATCGACTGGGCGTTTGTCGACAGATACCGTGCCGGGTGACTGCCCGCGGCATTCTGCTGACGCGCACGGCCGAACTCATCGATATTTTCCCAAAGGCCGCATCGGGCAGGGGGATCGAGCAGTCTCGTTCGGCCGCGGAAGCGCCGACGCCGCCGCGAGGAAGGCTGACAGTCGACCCAAATATTTAGCTCGATCGGCGGATCGCCGTATGGTCATCAAAGCGGCGCAGCGATAGAGTGAGCGTCAGGCCGCGCGCGGCGGCAATGAATTACGACCAGGAGGAATGGTATGCCTAACGACCCGACGCCCGTGACCAATGGCCAGACCCCGAGCGTAGAGCGCGGCGCCCTGAGTGGCGTCCGGGTGGTGGATCTGACCCAGTTCGAGGCGGGAACGTCCTGCACTCTGACCTTGGCTTGGCTCGGCGCCGAGATCATCAAGGTCGAGGAGCCGACCAGGGGCGAGCAGGGCCGCGGCGCATCGACCGACAAAAAGGGCGTCGATTCCCAATATTTCATGCTGCTCAACGCCAACAAGAAGAGTGTGACCGCCAATCTCAAGACTGACAAGGGGCGCGCCATCCTGCGCGGGCTGATCGAAAAGGGCGATGTCTTTGCCGAGAATTTCGCGCCCGGCGTGATCGAACGGCTCGGTTTTGGTTATGATGTGGTACGCGAAATCAATCCCCGGATCATCTATGTCTCGGTCAAGGGGTTCGGCGAGGACAGCCCCTACAAGAACTACCTCGCCTTTGACATGATTGCGCAGGCGACCGGCGGTGCGATGTCGATCACCGGCGAGGCCGACGGCCGGCCGATCAAGCCCGGTCCGACAATCGGCGACACCGGCACCGGCTTGCACGCCGCGATCGGCGTCTTGGCGGCACTGTATCAGCGCCAGTTCACCGGCCAAGGCCAGAAAATTCAATGCGCGATGCAGGAATGCGTCATCAATTACAGCCGCATCTCCTATGCCGCCCAATATTTGTGGGGCCATGCCGCGCCGCGCTTGGGCAATCAGAGCATCATGGGCACCAATTCGCCGAGTGAGGCCTATCCATGCAAGGGCGGCGGCCCCAACGACTATTGCTATATCTACACTTCACGCGCCAACCAACAGCATTGGGAACGAATCCTGAAGATGATGGGGCGCGAAGACCTGATCGGCGATTCGCGTTTCGATAGCCCAGAGGAGCGTTTCAAGAACCGCCATGTAGTGGACGAAATGCTTTCCGAATGGACCAAGCAATACGACAAGCTCGAAGTCATGAAGCGGCTCGGCGAACAAGGCATTCCGGCCGGGGCGGTCATGGATACAATGGAGTTGTCGAACGATCCCGATCTCAACCGGCGAGAAATCTTCGTCACTGTCAAGCATCCAGTGCGCGGTGATTTCAAGATGCCAGGTTGGCCGGTAAAGATGAGCGGCTCGAAGGTGCCGATCACCGCGTCGCCGCTGCTCGGCGCCGACACCGACGCTGTCTATGGCGAGCTGCTCGGCCTGAGCAAGGAGGAGCTTGCAAAACTGCGCGAGGAAAAGGCTATCTGACAGAAGCCCGTCCGCCGCACGGGCGCTCTCGGTCGGGATAGGGGAGATCCGGGCAAAATAGAACCGGTCGGGTAGCGATGCCCATCCGGCTTCGTTCCTGTTGCAGTTCTTCGCCGGCAATCGGGGGTAGAGCGGATGAGTTCCGTCCCAGCAGGATCCAGCCCTACGCCCGTCATCGGCGCGGCGACCCCGCTGATCGCCAGCCGCTGGGAACCGGCGCAGAGCTACCCCGACCCGGCGGTCCGCACCCTCGACCCGCGGTTCGAGGCAATCAAGCCGCCGTTCAACGCCGCGGTCGAGCGGCTCGCCGCCGGGTTCCGCTGGGCCGAGGGGCCGGTATGGTTCGGCGACGGCCGCTATCTGTTGTGGAGCGACATCCCGAATAATCGCATCATGCGCTGGGATGAGGAAACCGGCGCCTGCGCCGTCTTCCGCAAGCCCTCCAACCACTCGAACGGCAATACTCGCGACCGGCAGGGCCGACTCGTCACCTGCGAGCACGAAGGGCGGCGCGTGATCCGCACCGAATACGACGGTAGGATCACGGTGATCCTCGACCATTTCGACGGCAAGCGGCTCAACTCGCCAAACGACGTCGTCGTCAAGTCCGACGATTCGATCTGGTTCACCGACCCGCCTTTCGGCATTCTCGGGAATTACGAAGGCGAGAGATCGGCACCCGAATTGCCGACAAACGTCTATCGCGTCGATGGCAAGACCGGCGAGGCAACCGTGGTCGCCGGCGATGTGAACGGGCCTAACGGGCTGTGCTTTTCGCCCGACGAAAAGCGGCTTTATGTCGTCGAGTCGCGAGCAACGCCGCGCCAAATCCGCGTTTTCGATGTCGACGACGGCGCCGGTCTCGCCAACGGCCGAGTCTTCGTCAGCGCCGGCGATGGCAGCCCCGATGGCTTCCGCTGCGACGTCCACGGCAATTTGTGGTGCGGCTGGGGCATGACCGCTGCCCTCAACGGCGTCGTCGTGTTCGCCCCGGACGCGACGATGATCGGGCAGATCTCGCTGCCCGAGCGCTGCGCCAATCTGTGCTTTGGCGGCCGCCGCCGCAATCGGCTGTTCATGGCCGCGAGCCAGTCGATCTATGCGGTCTATGTGAACACCGAAGGTGCCCCCGGCGGCTGAGCACTGGCGTCGCACTGGCGCCGGAGAACCGGCCGGCGCTATCCCAAACGGCGAAACGGTTCGACAACACCATCGACCGGGCCGCCTAAGAAACGCGGCGTTTTTTTGCTGCTGGTCCTGTCGGCGGATTTAACATACTGTTCGGCCGCTCAACTGCCGGAGGAACAGATGAAACGCTTTTTCCTGCTGTGCTCAACCCTTGCGCTTGCCGCCTGCGCACAGCCGGCGCCGCCCCCACCCTCGGCCGCCGCGCCTCCGCCGCCCCCGCCGCCGCCGGAACACAACTTCACCGTCTTCTTCGACTGGGACAGAGCGAACATAACGCCCGAAGGCCAGCAGATCGTCGAGGCCGCCGCCGCCACCTACAAATCTCAGCCGCCGGTGCCGGTGCAGGTGACCGGACACACCGACACGTCGGGCTCGCCGGCCTACAATCTCACTCTCTCGCAGAAGCGCGCGCAGAACGTCGCGGGCGCGCTGGCGCAGGTGGGGGTGCCGCAGAACGCGATGACGGTAACCGGCGTCGGCGAGAACGACCTCAAGGTGTCGACACCTCCAGGTGTGCGCGAGCCGCAGAACCGCCGGACCGAGATCATCGAGGGCGGGTCGCCGCCACCGCCGCCACCAGGGCCCCCGCCGGCCCCGGGCTCCTAACGGCGCCGGTCGCGTCTAAAGAAAGGGCGTCCACCCCGGCGCCCTTTCTTCTTGGCGCCCACTGTGAACGGCCTGACGGCGGCAGTATCGGTCGGATCGCCCGATAAGCGAGCCGGCGGATCTTTTGCAGGTTTTCGCTTTCGGCGGTCTCAGCCTGGCCGACCCGCCGCGGCGCGGCGGACGCATTGTCATAGACGAAGGCGACCACTGGACACGGGTGGGCTGGGTTCGGCGAGTCTTCGCCGAATGACCGAACCGCCCGCTCTTGCCATCGGCGCCCGCTCGACCAGCAAGCCGATAACGACCGTGCCCAATATCGACTGTCGCTCGCCGCCCTTGACGAACCGAGCTGTAGCGCCCTACTCGGCCAGGGCGGCGATCGTTAAGCTCGCGATCAGAAAATAGCGAGGGCGCGCGATGGACTGCGACGGCGATCCTCTGGAGGGAACGCGCGACATCGAACCGGCGCCGTGGGCCTCGGCGCAGCTTGTGTCGCGTGTGGTGTTGGCGACCGCGCTGGGCCTGCTCGGGCTGTGGATTCTCCACCGTTTCCTGCCGGCGCTCGCCTGGGCCGCTATCCTCGCGATCGCGCTGTGGCCGGCCTATCGCCGTGCGGAGCGGGCTTTTCCGCCGCGCGGCCACCGAATTCTACTGCCGCTCGCAGCAACCGTGCTGGTTGGTCTCGTGCTGATCGTCCCGCTGGTTTACGTCGCGCTCGAAGTGGCACGGGAAAGCGGCAGCCTTGTCCGGTATGTCGGCGAGTTGCGTCACAACGGGTTGCCGATGCCCTCTTGGCTGCCGGATCTTCCGGGGATCGGATACCCGGTCGCGGCGTGGTGGAAAGCCAATCTGAGCGACTCGCAGACGATGAACGACCTGCTCGGCCGGCTCTTCGCGCATGTCCCTGCCGGATCGGCGCGCGCGATCGGAGCCGAGGTGGTTCATCGGCTGATCATTTTTGGGTTTACGCTGTTGACCCTGTTGTTTTTGTTCCGCGACGGCGCAGCGTTGTGCGCTCGGCTGTTGACGCTCAGCCACCGCATGCTCGGCCCCAGCGGCGAGCGGGTCGCTCGCCACATGATCGCAGCGGTCCACGGCACCGTGACTGGGCTGGTGCTGGTCGGCCTCGCCGAGGGCGTATTGATCGGCTTTGCCTATGCCCTCGCCGGCCTGCCGCATGCGGTGCCGTTTGCAGCGCTGACCGGCGTCGTCGCGGTGATCCCGTTTGGCGCGCCGGTCGCGTTCTGCGCGGCTGGGCTGTATCTGTTGGCGAGCGGCGACACCGGTGCTGCGGTCGCGGTCGTCGCCTTTGGTTTCTTGGTCGTGTTCGTCGCCGATCATTTCGTGCGCCCGGTTCTGATCGGCGGTGCTGCGCGGCTGCCGTTCTTGTGGGTTCTTCTCGGAATTCTCGGCGGTTTGGAGACTTTCGGGCTGCTCGGGCTTTTTCTCGGGCCGGTGGTCATGGCGGCGCTGATTTCGCTGTGGCGCGAGTGGACGCAATCGGCAACCGCGCTCGAGGGCCCGTCGCCGGCGGCGATCTCGCGGCAACGCTGCCGGCGCTGAGCGCCGAAAGCGGAGAAAGCTCGCCCGAGGCTCGACAGCCGCGTCTGGCCGGAGCAGAATGCTGCTACAATAATCGTCGCGGGTTGCGGGTGTGGGGCCCTGCGGTGCGTCCCTTCCTCGGCGACGACGGAGCTCCGTCGCGGACGGTTCGCGCTTCCAGCCCCGTCGGGCGAAACATTGGAGGATGCATGAAATACGTTTGCGATGCTCCGGACGGGAAAACTTGGTTTCGGATCGAAACCGAGGCCGAGGCGACCGACGAATCCGACACGATGCGCCATGCGGTCGAGAAATTTTTTCGCAAGGAGCAGGAGAAGGCGACGCAGACGTTTCAGCCGCTGTCCAGGGTGAATTTCGAGCAGGAGATCGGGCTGAAAGCGCATATCCAGCGCGAGATGCCGCTGTTTCTGACGTTGCGCGACGACGAAGGCAGCCCGCTCGCCACCGCGATGCTGCCGCCGGGGGGGCGGGACGACCGAACTTTCCGCCCGATCATCGTCGGCCTGGCCAACAGCGACCCCTATGTCGAGCACGCCGACGCGATCCGCGCGCTGGGGCAGCATTTCGGCATGGCCCTCGAACGCGCCCGCTGCTACCCCTACCGCCGCGATTAACCCCGATCCGCGGTTTCGAATAGCGGCCGAGCGCGACGCCGGACGGCGGCGGCGGGCCGCAGCTCTCGCCGTTTCGGCCCGCCCGGCCCCAAATTGATCACAGCCGATCACGAATAATCGGAACTGATCCAACGGCTTGCAACGTTATCGCCGTGAAGTGACGCAAGTTCACAGAGGTGATGACGATGAAGAAGCTCATCCTCGCCGGTTTCGCCGCAGTCTTGCTCGGCACCGCCGCTATGGTGCCGCAAGCAGAAGCACGGTGTTGGGTAACCCCCTATGGTTGGCATTGCTGGCATCCGCATGCCTGGTGGTGGTACCATCAGCGTCATTGGCATCCTTATGCCTACTACTGGCATCCTTACGGCTATTGGCACCATCATCCCTATGCTTGGCGCTACTGAGCAGCTGTCGGCGGCGGGTTACAGCCGGGCTCGCCGCAGGCCCTCGCCCGGCCCGGCTTGACGACGGCGAGGGGAGGGTGATCGCCGCCGCTCTCGGCGCGATCGCCCTACCGGGAATCGGTGGGCGCTCAGCCCGGTTGCGCGCCTTTGGCGGCTGACGCGCCGGCGATCTTGCCAAAGACCGAGCCCGAGACCAGCCCCGTCCCGCCCGGATAGTTGAAATAGAACAACCCGCCGACCAAT
>DATKHX010000297.1:0-7715 GCA_035510075.1 Allostellaceae bacterium | reverse complement strand
ATCCTCGGCCCGCCGCGCTTCGAGGGCGAGGTGGCGATGCGCACCAGCGTGCCGGGTGTCGCCACCGGTCTCGCCTGGACCCCGGTCGGCGGTGACATCCTGTTTATCGAGGCGACGCGCTTTCCGGGCGGCGGCCGGCTGATCCTGACCGGACAACTCGGCGAAGTCATGCGCGAGAGCGCGCAGGCGGCGCTGAGCCTGGTGAAGGCGCGAACGTCGTCGCTGGGCCTCGATCCTGCGATGTTCGAGAAGAGCGACATCCATGTCCACGTCCCGGCGGGCGCCATTCCCAAGGATGGACCCTCCGCCGGGGTGGCGATGTACACGGCGCTGGTGTCATTGCTGACCGAGCGCACGGTGCGCAGCGACACGGCGATGACCGGCGAGATCAGCTTGCGCGGACTCGTGCTGCCGGTCGGCGGGATCAAGGAAAAGGTGGTCGCCGCCGCCCGTGCCGGGCTCTCGACCGTGATCCTGCCGGCCCGCAACCGCAAGGACTATGACGATATCCCCGAAAGCGCCCGCAACACCCTGCGCTTTCTATGGGCCGAGCGGGCCGAAGAGGTGACGGAGGCGGCGCTCGAACCCGCTGCCAGCCCGTCGGCGCGCGCCGCCGAATAGCGCCGGCCCGGGCGCCGGCCGCGCACGCTCGGCCGGCGAAGATGCGCGGCGCGTCGGCTCTGCTCGAAGGCGATCGATCGAGCCGACCGCGCGCGGACAGCCCGCTGGTCAGCTTTGGGTTGTTTGCGACGGGCCCGATTTCTTTCCCGTGCCTTTCTTTTTCTGTTTGGGCTTTTTGGCTTCGCGGGTCGAACGTTTCTGCTCCTTGTTGGCCATTGCGGACCTCCCTCGATCTCCGTTGTCAGCGAATATGCCGCGACAGCAGGCGAATGCAACAACCGATCGGCTCGCCGACTATCGCCGAGCCTGCCAACGCTTGGCCGCGACGCCCGCATCCGCGGCGGCGATTGCGGCGAGCCGGGCTTCGAGACCGGCCGGCGGCCACTTCGGGCCCGTCGCCTGCTCATAGGCCCGGCACGCCTGCAGCACCGCGAGATCGCCCCACAGCGGCCCCACGACCTGCAAGCCCACCGGGAGCCCGTCGGCCAATCCGCACGGCATCGAGGCGGCGGGGTTCTTGGTCAGGTTGAACGGCGGCGTATAAGGCATCCAGTCGGGGAAATTATTCGGGTTCGGGCGACCGTCGTCGCGCGGCTCGGCATAGGCCGCGGGGATTGGCATCGTCGGCGACAGCAACAGGTCGTAGCGGTCGAAAAACCGCCGCAAGCTCTGCCCCAGCGCGGCGCGCCGATTGACCGCTTCGACATATTGCTCCTGCGTCACCGCCGCGCCGCGCCGGCACAGCGCCACGAGGCCGGGGTCCATGACCGCGGGCGCCTCCGGTGGCATCGCGCACAGCAAGCCCCAGAACGCGGCGAGCGCCAGCGGCTCGAAAATCCCTTTTGGCGGCTGCGGGAACGGGTCGGCGAGCTCGACCTCGGCGCCGAGGCCGCGGAAGACTTCGGCGGCACGCTCGACGGCGGCACGCACCGCCGGCTCCGGCTCGGCCAAGCCCAAACTCGGCGACAGCGCCACGCGCTTGCCCTTGAGCGAGCCTTCCGAGACGCGCTCGCGATAGTCGATGCCGTCATCGGGCAGGCTGTGCCAGTCGCGCGAATCCGGCCCCTTGATCGCGTCGAGCATCAGGGCGGCGTCGTCGACGGTGCGGGCCATCGGCCCGACATGGGCAACGTCGCCAAAGGCCGAGGGCGGATAGACCGCGACCCGGCCAAAGGTCGGCTTCAACCCGAAGATGCCGCAAAATGAAGCGGGGATGCGGATCGAGCCGCCGGCATCGGTGCCGACCGCCAGCGGGCAGATGCCGGCCAATACCGCCGCCGCGCTGCCGCCGCTGCTGCCGCCCGGGGTGCGGTCGAGGTTCCACGGGTTGCGGGTGACGCCCGAAAGCGGCGAGTCGGTCAAGGGCTTCCAGCCGAATTCGGGTGTCGTCGTCTTGCCGAACAATACCGCGCCATGCGCCCGCAGGCGCGCCGTGACCGGCGAATCCTCGTTCCACTGCTGGTTCGGGTCGATCGTCTTCGAGCCGACGAGGCGCGGCCAGCCCTGGGTCAGCACCGTGTCCTTGATCGCCACCGGCACGCCGTCGAGCAGGCCCTGCGGCTCGCCCCGTTGCCAGCGCGCTTCCGAGGCGCGCGCCTGCGCCGTTGCCGCCTCGGGATCGTAAAGCACGAAAGCGTTCAGCGCGCCCTCATAGCTTTCGAGCCGTCGCAGGGTTTCGGCCACCACCTCGACCGGCGACAGCTTCTTGTCGCGGTAGAGAGATACCAGGCGTGTCGCCGATGTGAAGGCGATCTCGTCGGTCATACGGACCTCCCTCTCAAGTCGTGGCGACGACGTTTTCGAGTGGCTCGCCGCGAACAAAGCGGTCGATGTTGCGTGCGACCTCGCGCGAGCGCCGCTCGATCGTCCCATCGGTCCGCGGCGAGCAATGCGGCGTCATGATCACGTTCGGCAATTCGTGAAACGGGTGGCGCGACGGCCGTGGCCGGGGCTCATCGGCGCTCGGGTAGCGCCACCAGGTGTCGAGCGCCGCTCCGCCGATCACCCCGTCGCGCAAGGCGTGGTAGAGCGCGTCCTCGTCGGCGACCGGGCCGCGCGCGATATTGACCAGAAATGCGCCGCGCTTCATCGCGCGCAGGCGACGGTCGTCGATCAGCCCCGCGGTCTCCGGCGTCAGCGCGCAAGACAGCACGACGGCGTCGCACTCCGCGAGCACCTGGTCGAGCTCCGCCCATGGAAAGACCCGTTCGACCGAAGCCGGCTTTTCGCGCGGGCTGCGGTTGACCGCCAGCACGCGGCACCCGAGGGCGGCGGCACGCCATGCGACCTCATGCCCGATATGCCCGAGGCCGACGGTCTGGCCGCCGATCTCGCCGCGCACCGGCCCGCCGACAGTCGGGCTCCAAAACCATGACCCGCCGCGAAACGATGTCGCGATGTCGAACAGGCGATGGCGCCAGGCGAGCAGCATCATGACCGCGAATTCGCCGAGCGCCGCTTCGTGGCCATAGGCGTTGCACACGGTGACGCCTTTCGGCAGAGCCGCGACATCGACGCCGTCGGTGCCCGCCAGCGGCACCTGCAGCAGCCGCAGCTTTGGCGCCGGTGGATACCCGCTGCGCCACGCCCCGGTCAGGACGATGTCCGCCTCGGCAAGTGCGGCGGCGACGCGCGGCGGGTCGCCGTCATCGACGATTTCGCTGCGGACGCCCTCCTTGATAAAGCCGGCGATCGGCGCCGCTTGCGAGGCGGCGAGGGTCCCCAGAAACACCGCCTTCATCGGGATGCCGCACTGCGAGCAGTCTGGTCCATAATGCCCCTCATCCCCCCGCGATGACGATGTTGATCAACGGCTCGCCGCGGACAAACCGGCCGAGATTTTCGGCGACCTCGTCCCAGCGCCGCCTCACCATCCCCGTGGTCCAGCCGGAATTGTGCGGTGTCACGATGACGTTCGCCAATTCGTGAAACGGATGCCGCGAGCCGCGCCGGTTGGGGTCGGCCGCAGTCGGGTATTGCCACCATACGTCGAGCGCGGCGCCGGCGATGTTGCGGTCGCGCAAGGCAGCGAACAGCGCGTCCTCGTCGACGACCTGCCCGCGCGCGATGTTGATAAGGAACGCCTCGGGCTTCATCAAAGCGAGGCGACGGGCGTCGAGCAGCCCGGTGGTCTCGGGGCCGAGCGCCGTGCACAAGGCGACCGTGTCGCATTGCGGCAGCATGCGGTCGAGCTCGGCCAGCGGATAGACGCGCTCGACCCCGTCCTCGGCCGGGCGCGGAGTTCGATTGGCGGCCAGAACACGGCAGCCGAACGGGGCCGCGCGGCGCGCGACCTCGCGCCCGACCCGGCCGTAGCCGACGATGCCCAAGGTCGAGCCGCGGACCTCGCCGTGCGGTGCGCCGCTCTCGACCCAGCTCGCGCGCCACGATGCATGATCGCGAAACTCGGCCGATATCTCGAACAGGCGGTGATGCAGCGCCAGCATCGTCATCACGACGTATTCGGCGATCGCGGTCTCGTGGCCGAACGCGTTGCACACCGTGACCCCGGCCGGCAGCGCCGCCAGCTCGAACAGGTCGACCCCGGTCGCGACCGACTGCACCAGCCGCACCCCGGGCGCGGGCGGATAATCGGCACGCCAATGGTTGCTGACGAGGATATCGGCGGTGGCAGCCGCGGCGGGCAGCAGGGTGCGGTCGATCGGGTCGTCGATGATCTCGACCTCGACCGATGCCGGCAGCTGCGCCTCGATCCCCCTCGCGGTGTCGGCGGCGACCCCGCCGAGAAACAGCCCCTTCACCGCCGCGCCATCGGCAGTGCCGGTTTACTTGCAAGAAGCCAGTCACACCTCGATGGGCTGTTCATTATCCTCCTGCACCGGCTCTGCTGCGCACACATGCGCGAGCCGAGAGTATCCGCCATCAAAGCGTTGTCAAAGCAGAAGGTATCGGAGTTGAGCCGCAAGCTACGCGCGGCGGGTGGCGAAGTCGATGCGCGGGTCGATCAGCATATAGGTCAGGTCGCTGACGAGCTTCAGGGCGAGGCCGACGAGGGTGTAGACGTATAGCGTTGCGAACATGATCGGGTAGTCGCGGTTGATCGCCGCCTCGAAGCCCAATAGGCCAAGGCCGTCGAGCGAAAAGATCACCTCGATCAGCAACGACCCGGTAAAGAGGATGCCGACCAGCGCCGCCGGGAAGCCGGCGACGACCAGCAGCATCGCGTTCCTAAAGATGTGGCCATAGAGCACCCGTCGTTCGCTCAGCCCCTTGGCGCGCGCGGTCAGCACGTATTGTTTGTTGATCTCGTCGAGAAAGCAGTTCTTGGTCAGCATCGTCAGGGTGGCGAACCCCGAGATCACCAAGGCCGTGATCGGCAGGGCGATGTGCCAGAAATAATCGGCGATGCGCAGCGGCCATGACAGCGAGCCCCAGTTGTCGCCGACGAGCCCGCGCAACGGAAAGATCGACAAATAGCTGCCGCCGGCGAACAGCACGATCAGCAACACCGCGAACAGAAAGCTCGGCACCGCATAGCCGACGATGATGACCGCACTCGTCCACACGTCGAACCGGCTGCCGTCGCGCACCGCCTTTCTGATCCCGAGCGGGATCGACACTAGATAGGTGATCAGGGTCGTCCACAGCCCGATCGAGATCGACACCGGCAATTTCGACTTGATCAGGTCGACGACGCGCTGGTCGCGGAAAAAGCTGTTGCCGAAATCGAAGGTCAGGTAGTTGCGCAACATCAGGAGAAATCGGGTCAGGGGCGGCTTATCGAAGCCGTACTGCTTTTCGAGCTCCTTGATCAGCGCCGGGTCGAGGCCGCGCCCGCCGCGGTAGCGCGAGTTTGCGGCAGCGCTGGTGGCCGACGGCATCTTGATCTCGCCGGTGCCGCCGCTGACCCGCTCGGTGGCGCTGACCCCTTCGCCTTTGAGCCGCGCGATCATCTGCTCGACCGGGCCGCCAGGGGCGGCCTGCACGATCACGAAATTGACGACCATGATCGCGAACAAGGTCGGGATGATCAGCAATATCCGCCGGATCGCGTAGGCGATCATGCCTTCTATCCGTCAGACCGTGTCATTGCGAGGAGCGCGGTACTGCGACGAAGCAATCCACTCCAGCCGCAGTTCCTCCATCCGGGATTGCTTCGCTTCGCTCGCAATGACATCGCTGCAAACCCTCACTGCTTTTTTGTGACCTCGCCCTTTTTGGCTTCGACCGATTTTTCGGCGCCGGGGTCGACCCACCAGGTGTCAAAGCCGACCGCGTATTTCGGTGACACTGCGGGGCGACGGAACTTGTCCCAATAGGCGACGCGGAACGCTGCCAGGTGGAAGTTCGGGATCACGTAATAGCCGTATTGCAAGACCCGGTCGAGCGCCCTGGCATGGGCGACGAGGCTCGCGCGGTCCGGCGACTGGATCAGCTCTTCGACCAGCGCGTCCACGGCCTTGCTCTTGATCCCGAGAACATTGCGGCTGCCCTGCTCGTCGGCCGCCTGCGATCCCCAATACTCGCGCTGCTCGTTACCCGGCGACAGCGATTCCGGGAAAAGCGCGACGGTCATGTCATAGTCGAACGTTTCCATCCGCCGTTCGTATTGCGATGTGTCGACCGTGCGCACCCGCGCCGTAATCCCCATCCGCTTCAGATTGTCGGCAAAGGGCAAGACGATCCGCTCGAATTGCGGGTTGTCGAGCAAGATCTCGAACTCGAAGGGCTGGCCGGTCTTGGCATTGACCAGCTTTTCGTCCTTGAACGTCCAGCCGGCCTCCATCAGCAGCTTGAGCGCCTTGCGCAGCCCGTCGCGGATATTGCCGGAGCCGTCGTATTTCGGCGGGTCGTATTCGGTGGTGAACACGGCCTCCGGGACCTGGCCGCGGAATTTGTCGAGGATTTGCAATTCCGGTCCTTGCGGCAGCCCGGTCGCGGCGAGCTCCGAATTGTCGAAATAGCTGCGCGTGCGCTGATAGGCGCCGTAGAACAAGTTTTTGTTCGACCATTCGAAATCGAAAGCATAGGCCAACGCCTCGCGCACTCGCGGGTCCTGAAAAATCGGTCGCCTCAGATTGTAGCCAAAGCCTTGCATGCCGCTCGGCAGCCCGTTCGGGATCTGCTCCTTTTTGATCAGCCCGACGCGCAGAGCCGGGCTGTCGTAGCCGGTGGCCCAGTCCTTTGACGAATTTTCGAGCCGAACGTCGTACTGCCCGGCCTTGAACGCTTCGAGCGCGATCGTCGCGTCGCGGTAGTAATCATAGCGGATCGTGTCGACATTGTAGCGGCCCTTGTTGACCGGCAGATCCGCGCCCCAGTAATTATTAACCCGACTGTAGGTGATCGAGCGGCCGGGGTCGATCGACTTGATCGTATAGGGGCCGCTGCCGAGCGGCGGGGTCAACGTCGTCTTGGCAAAATCCTTACCCGACCAATAGGCTTTCGAGAGCACCGGCATCTGCCCGAGGATCTGCGGCAATTCGCGATTCTTCGCTGATTTGAAATAAAAGCGGACGCCGCGATCGCCCTCCTGCTCGACCTTGGTCACGTCGCCATAATATTCGCGATAGGCGGGCAAGCCTTTTTTCTGCAACGTCTCGAAGGTCCAGATCACGTCGGCCGGCGTCATCGGCGTGCCATCGTGAAACCGGGCTTCCTTGCGCAACGAGTAGAGCACGGACAGTTTGTCCGAGGCGAGGTCGATGGTCTTGGCGGCAAGCCCGTATTCGCTCGCCGGTTCGTCCTCGGACGAGGCCGACAAGGTGTCGAAGACCAGGCTGATCCCCGCGGCCGGCACCCCGTTTACGACAAACGGGTTCAGGGTGTCGAAGGTGCCGATCGACGAATACCGCATCACGCCGCCCTTTGGCGCCTGCGGGTTGGTGTAGTCGAAGTGGGTAAAGCCGGGTGCGTATTTGAGGTCGCCGAACAGCGACATGCCTTCGCTTGGCGACGCCGGCGCGCGGTTCGCGCCAATCAGCAAAAACAGAGCAGCCGCGATCGCCGATACTCTACGCATACGCGTTGTCCTTGTGACCTGCTCATCCGTGGAGGAGCGCCAATGCCGCCTGGTATGTGCGCCGGTCGCCGGCGACGAGGACCCGGCCGTCGGAGGCGAGGCCCAGCTCGGC
>DATKHX010000296.1:0-21102 GCA_035510075.1 Allostellaceae bacterium | reverse complement strand
CGCTTGAAGGGCACCTCGCCGGCGACCCAGCGTGGCGTGCTGGCCGGCGGCGCCCTGGCCTTTTACGGCATGAACTGACGAGAGCGGGGCCGGACTTCGAGGTTGCGATGCCCGAACCCGAACACATCGATCGGCGCCGAGCGGCACTCGTCGCTTACGACGTTTGCCGGCGCGCGCTAGCTCCGTCGGATGCCGCACGCAGGGCCGCGATGCGCCCCGTGCTCGATGCCTGGGTACGGATGATCGCGGCGGCGCGAGGGGCGGGCGTGCCGGTGATCTACACGACGCCGGTCAGCCGCGCCGATGGCGCCGACGTCGCCATATTGCCGACCGACCTTTCGGCGGAAACCGGCGTGCCACCGCTCACCAATGCTGTCGAAGGCACGGCGGAGGCCGGCTTCCCCGACGAGATCGCGCCCCGGCCCGAGGATTACGTCTTCCTCAAGCGCCGGCCGAGCGCTTTCTATGGGACGGGCGTCGCCGAGCTGCTGCACATGCTGCGGCGCGACACGATCATCATCGGCGGCGGCGCCACCAATCGCGGCGTCGAGACGAGCGTGCGCGAGGCCTTCAACTTCGACCTCGCCGCCGTCGTCGTGCGCGAATGCTGCTGGGGCAGCGATGCGGCCGCCCACGCCTACAGCCTCGACAAGGCGATGAAGATGTATGCGCGCATCCGCAGCCTCGACCAGGTCGCGGCGATGCTGCGGGAATGAGCGGTCAGAAGCTTAGGGTGAAGCCCTCGTAGCCATTCAACGCGACGGCGGCGCAGGTTTCGCGGTAGCGCGCCATCCCGCCGGCATACGGCATAAAGACCCGCGGCTTTCCGGGCACGTTCGCCCCGAGATACCACGAGTGCTTCGCCTGCGGCAGCAGCGTGGCATTCGCCGCCCCGTTGACGTGAGCCACCCACCGGTCCACCGCGTCGGGCGCCGCCTCGATACGCTCGAAGCCGCGCTCGCGCAGATGGGCGATGCAGGCGGTGATCCACTCGACATGCTGCTCGATCGCGACCGGCATGTTGCAGAGCACCGACGGGCTGCCGGGTCCGGTAATGGTGAACAAATTCGGGAAGCCCGCGACCTGCAGCCCGAGATAGGTGCGCGGGCCGGCTTGCCAAGCCTCGCTCAGCGCAAACCCGTCGCGGCCATAAATGTTCATGCGCAGCAGGGGGCCGGTCATCGCGTCGAAGCCGGTGGCGAAGACGATGACGTCGAGCTTGTGCTCGGTTCCATCGCGCGTTTGGATGCCGTCGCGGGTGATGCACTCGATCGGCGTCGCGCGCACGTCGACCAGGGTGACATTGGCGCGGTTGAACGTCTCGAAATACCCCGTGTCGATCGGCGGCCGCTTGGTGGCGAAGGGATGGTCGATATCCGCCAGCTTCGCCGCGGTTGCCGGATCCTTCACCACCGCGCGTATCTTCTGCCGGATGAATTCGGCCGCGGTGTCGTTCGCCGCCTTGTCGACCAGCAAGTCGCGGAAGGCGGCGCGGAATTGCAGCCCGCCTTTCTCCCAGGCCGCCTCGTAGATCGCCTGCCGCTCCTCGGGTGTGACATCGTGCGCCGAGCGGTCGCAGATCACGAACGGGTGCCCGTTCGGGGTGGCGTGCATGACACCCCTGAGTTCGGCCGCGTTCGCTTTTGCCCAACGCTTGAACTGCGCGGTCAACGGGGCGTTGCGCGCCGGGATGCTGTAATTCGCGGTGCGCTGGAAGACGGTCAGGTGGGCCGCGGCTTGGGCGATCGCCGGGGCCGCCTGGATACCGGTCGACCCGGTGCCGATCATGCCGACGCCCTTGCCGGTAAAATCGACGCCCCGATGCGGCCATTGCCCGGTGTGGTACCAGTCGCCGGCGAAGCGGTCGAGACCCGGGATGTTCGGGATGTTCGCCGAGGACAGGCAGCCGACAGCGGTGATCAGGAACTTCGCGTCATAGCGCTCGCCGGCCTCGGTCGTCACCTGCCAGCGGTTCGCCGCTGCGTCGTAGCGAGCGCTGGTCACGCGGGCGCCAAAGCGGATGTCGCGCCGCAGGTCGAACCGGTCCGTCACATAATTGAGGTAGCGCAGGATCTCCGGCTGCTCCGGATAGCGCTCCGACCAGGTCCATTCCTGGAGCAGCTGATCGGAAAAATAATAGGCGTAGGAGTGGCTTTCCGAATCGCAACGCGCGCCCGGGTAGCGGTTCCAATACCAGGTGCCGCCTACTCCGTCGCCCGCCTCGAGCAACCGCACCGAAAGCCCGAGCCGATCGCGCAGGCACAGCAGCTGATAAAGGCCGGAAAAACCGGCGCCGACGACCAGCGCGTCGAAGCTGTCGGGGTTTTTCCGTGGGGCGCCAATCGAATGGGTGTCGTCGCGCGGCATAAGAGCTCCGGTAGCAGGGATTGGTCGGGCGCGGATCGCACGCCGGCTAGCACGGGCCGGCAAAGGAGCCGCGCAGCCATTCGCAGGCTTCGTTCATCGCGGCGCCGGCCTTGTCGACGACGCCGACCCAGAACATAAAGCCGTGATTGACGCCGGGATATCGGGTCAGGGTCGTCGCGACGCCGGCTGCCCTCAGCTTCTCGGCGTAGGATTCGCCCTCGTCGCGCAGCGGGTCGTATTGGGCAGTGACGACGAGAGCGGGCGGCAAGCCGGACATATTCGGGGCGCGGAGCGGCGCGGCATGCGGGTGCGCGCCTTCCGACGGATCGCTCAGATAGTGGCCCCAGAACCACTTCATCGTATCGCGGGTCAGGCCGTATCCTTCGGCATTCTCCTGATATGAAGGAGTGCCGGGCGTGTGGTAGTCGGTCACCGGATAGAGCAGCAGCTGACCGCACAATGCCAGGCCGCCCTCGTCGCGCAGCCTGAGTGCCGTGACTGCCGCCAGGTTGGCGCCGGCGCTGTCGCCCGCGACCGCGACGCGTCTAGCGTCGGCGCCGAGTTCGGCGGCGTGCGCCGCGGCCCAGCGCGTCGCATCGAGGCAATCGTCTACCCCGGCCGGGAATTTGTGCTCGGGCGCGAGGCGATAATCGACCGAGGCGACGATGCATCCGGCGCCGGCGCACAGATTGCGGCACATGCCGTCATGAGTGTCGAGGCTGCACAGCACAAAGCCGCTGCCGTGAAAGAACACGAGCAGCGGGAACGGACCGGAGCCAGACGGCGTGTAGATGCGGATGCGCAACGGCCCACCCGGGACGTCGATCATCTGCTCGCGCACCCCGGCGATGTCCGCCGGCCGCGCCATTAGGGCAATGCGCGCCTCGTATTGCGCGCGCGCCACATCGACCGCCAAGGTATGCGTGGCGGGCACGCCGGCGCCCTTGTCGAGCAGCGCCTGGATTTGCGGATCGACCGGCATATGCGTCCCTAGGCCGCCGCGGCTACTGCGCCGCGCTCGCCCGGCATCAGCGCGAGCCCGCCGGCATCGACGATCTCGGCCGCGTTCTGGCCGACGTCGCCGATCGCGGCGATGCGGCCATCCCGGACCACGACATCGGCGCGGATGGGGTCGTGCCCGAGCCCACCGACCACGGTGACGCCGCGGATCACGAGGTCATGCATCGCCATCTCCTCTGCTTCCCCAGGAACACTCGGCCCGGGCCGTGATAGTTCCGGGTTGTCCCCTATGCAAGACATATGATTTGTATTGCAGTAACCAGTCGTTTGGGTATCATGGCCGCCCGCATGCGTCAATCCGATTGATCAGGCGAGATGATGGGCCAACCGCAATCAGCGAGTTCGATACTCGGCTCCCTCCAGGCAAAGGGAAGCGTAACCGAGCCGGCCGGCCCGATCCGACGACGAGCCGGCGACGGAGATCCCGGCCGGAGCAGCCCGGGCAAATCGGTGGGTGCCGTTGTCGCTGCGGCCAAGGTATTGCGAACGTTGCACGGTTCCGAACGGCCATTGAATGCGAGCGAGGTCGCCCGCGCCGCAGAGCTCCACCGCGGCACCGCCTACAACATCCTGCGCACGTTGCAAGCCGAGGGGTTTGTCGGTTACGACGACGCCACGCGCAGCTACTCGGTGAGCTTGCACATCCTCGAGCTGGCATATGGCGTTTTGCGGCGCAGCGGCCTGATGGATCTGGCGCGCCCGCTGATGCACGCGATCGCCGAGACACACAGCGTATCGGTATATCTGTCGAAGGTGCTGGCGAAGGTGCTGGGCCCTTCTTCGCTGCTGCTGTTGGACTGGGTCGGGGTCGCGTTCCGTACTGACCTCCACGTCACCGTCGGGCGTCAATACCCCGTCCCGGCGGGCGCCTCGGGCGTGATTACGGCCGCTTTCGGAAACAGCAGCGAGGCGGAGCTCGAGGCGCTGTTCTCGCAAGTCGCCTGGTACCAGAAGCCGTCTTTCCCCGATTTTCTTGCCCGCGTCGCAGAGGCGAGGAGATCCGGCTTCGCGGTCGATCGCGGCGCCATGTTTCAGGGCATCACGCTGGTCTCGGTGCCGGTTCTGTCGCCGTCTTGGGAGCTGCTGCTGATCCTGACCGCAGCGGGACATTCGCATGATCTCGACACGGATGCGCTCGGGCCGCTGAGCCGGGCGATGCAATCCGCGGCGGGCCGGCTCTCCGAGAGCGTCCGATTATTGCGACTCGGCTGACACGGCGGTTTGGCAGACGCCGGCGTCCATGACACAGCGGCGGTGACGTTACCGGAAGGGAAGGGAAGCATGGTTGCCTCACAAACGGTCGCTAGCAAACCGAGGACAGAGACAACGCCGGATTTCGACGCGATCATCGTCGGCGCCGGCGTTTCGGGCCTCTACCAACTCTACAAGCTGCGCGAGCTCGGGATGAGCGTGCGGGTGTTCGAGACCGGCACCGGCGTCGGCGGCACCTGGTACTGGAACCGCTATCCCGGCGCCCGCTTCGATTCGGAGAGCTATACCTACGGCTACTCCTTTTCGCAGCAACTGCTGGAGGAATGGAGCTGGGCCGAGCGCTTCGCGCCGCAGCCCGAGACCGAGCGCTATCTCAATTATGTCGCCGACAAGTTCGACCTGCGGCGCGACATCCAGTTCCGGAGCCGCGTCGTCGCGGCGCACTACCAGGAGGAAACGCGCAGCTGGGACGTCGTGCTGGAGGATGGCCGGCGCTATTGTACACGCCTCTTGATCACCGCCATTGGCGTCCTCTCGGCGCCGACAATGCCGCGCATCCCCGGCGTCGACACGTTCGAGGGCCAGTCCTGCCACACCCATTACTGGCCCAAGGAAAGGGTGAATTTCGACGGCAAGCGCGTCGCGGTGATCGGCACGGGCGCCACCGCGGTGCAGACGATCCAGGAAGTGGCCAAGACCGCCGGCCACCTGACCGTGTTCCAACGCACCCCGCAATGGTGCGCGCCTCTGCACAACGACAAGATCGCCGAAGACGAGATGCGCCACATCCGGGCCCGCTATCCCGAGATCTTCGCGCGCTGCGGCGACACCCCCGGCTGCTTTATCCACGCCCCCGATCCGCGCGCCACCCACGAGGTGACGGATGAGGAGCGCGAGGCTTTCTGGGAAAAGCTCTACGCCGAGCCGGGCTTCGGCATCTGGCAGGGCAACTTCCGCGACATCCTGGTGGACCGCGAGGCGAACGCGCTGATCTCGGATTTCATTGCGCGCAAGATCCGAGAGCGCGTCAAGGACCCGGCGGTGGCCGAGAAGCTGATCCCGAAGAACCACGGGTTTGGCACAAGGCGGGTGCCGCTCGAAACGCGCTACTACGAGGTCTACAACCAGCCCAATGTCGAGCTCGTCGACATCAACGAGACGCCGATCGAGCGCATCACCCCCAAGGGCATCAAAGTCCAGGGCGTCAAGACCAGCAACGCCGAATACGAGTTCGACATCATCATCTACGCGACCGGCTTCGACGCGATCACCGGCAGTTTCGACCGCATCGACATCAGGGGCGTCGATGGACGCCGGCTGAAGGATGAGTGGAACGCGGGGCCGCAGACCTTTCTCGGCATCCTGGTCGAGGGCTTCCCGAACATGCTGATGGTGATGGGCCCGCATGCCGGGCTCGGCAACTTTCCGCGCGCCGCGGAATACAGCGTCGGATGGGTGACCGGCCTCATCCGCTTTGCGCGCGACCGCGGCCTGACCCGGATCGAGGCCACCCAAGCGGGCGTGGCCCACTGGACCGACCACGTCAAGGGGCTGGGCGAGGGGCTGCTGATGAACGAGATCGACTCGTGGATGACCGGTGTCAACCGCAACGTCGATGGCAAAGAGACCCGCAAGATCATGCGCTACAGCGGCGGGCACCCCGCCTTTCGCGAGCATTGCGATAGGGTGGCGGCGGACGGGTACCGCGAGCTGGCGCTGGCTTAGACTTAGACGGCACCGCTCGGGCGCGTTGCCGCTGCCGGGGTCGAAGGTCGAAACCGCTCGCCCGCCCCGTATCTACTCGGGAAAAAGGACGCCATCGGGGCGTCCTGGCAGGTGCGGTGCCGCAGCCCAAAGGCAGCCGCCGGCGTCACGATCTTTCGACGTCCACAACAAAGCCGGGATCGAACCCGCGAGTCGCCGATTGGTGTATTTGCGCTTCATTAAATCAGCCTGGTTCGAGCCTGCATCGTCTATTGACAATAGAAATCCGGGTTATCATCCTCGCCGCCGAATCACGGGCGATGGAGTTCGCCCTGTAACCGCCCTCAGGGCTGATGACTCCTCCTAGTGCCTCAGTGGACGGCAAGGAGGAGTTTGCATGAACGGATTCGGACGATCCCCAAAAAACGCAGGTGGGCGCTTACCCGGAGCGTCGGCCGCACGGTGGGTGCTCGCGCGGAAAGCTCGCCGGTGAGCGCGCGAGACATCCTCCTGCAGATCGGCCAGGTTGTGACCGTGCTGGTTCTGGCGCCGCTGATCCAGGGCATTATCGTCCAATTCGAGGAACGGGTGCAGCGCGCCCGCGGGCCTGGCATCTTCCAGCCTTACCGGGATCTCTGGAAGCTCTTCCACAAGCAAATCGTGGTGCCGCAGACGGCATCGTGGCTGTTCTGGGCAGCGCCGATCGTCGCCTTTACCTGCATGCTGACAGTGCCGATTCTGATCCCGGTGCTGACCGACTTTCCGCTGCCGCTTTCCGATATGGGCGACATCCTAGGCGGCGGTCTGATCCTCACCCTCGGCTCCTTCACGATCATCCTGGCCGGGCTCGACACTTCGAGCGCCTATGGCGGCATCGGTTCGAGCCGCGCCGTGATGGTTTCGATCCTCGCGGAGCCCACACTGATCCTGGTCTTCGTCGGGATCTCGCTGCTCGCCAAGGCGATGCTCCCCTTTGTCGTCAATCATCTGCTCGTCGCCAACTGGGCCGCCTATTGGAGCCCGGCGCATCTCTTTCTGGTCGCGGCCTTCTTCATCCTGCTGCTTGTGGAGACCGACCGCATGCCGATCCATTCGAGCACGCATATCGAAGTCTATATGATCGACGAGGCGCGGATCCTCGAATATTCCGGCCCGTTGCTGGCGCTTCTGAAATGGGCCTCGGCAATGAAGCAATTCATTCTGTATACGATCTTCTGCAACGTGCTGGTCCTGCCGTGGGGTCTGTCGGCCGAGGGCACGGGGCTCGGCGCGCTGGGGGCGGCGCTCGGGCTCGTCATCAAATTCACCCTGATCGCCTGCGTCATCGTCTTTGTCGAGACCGCCCAATCGCGGCTGCGCTTCTACCGCTATCAGGAGCCGCTCGCCGCCTCCTTCCTGCTGGCGGTTCTGTCGATCACCGCAACCCAATTGAGCTAGCGGCCATGCTCGAACGACGTTTGAGCCCACTCGCATCCCGGTTTGGTTCGTGACCTCTGCGCTTTCCAGTGTCGCGACGACCGGCGGCCGCGGTTTCGGGAGGCTGGCGGGCCGATGACCGGCGGGCTGCTTCTCGCGCTCGCGACCGCACCCTTGGCGGCCCTGATCGGCTGCCTCGTCCTGCGTCGGCCACGCATCTGCGAGGCGCTCAATCTGATCGCCAGCGCGGTCTCGTTCGCCTGCGCGCTGCCGATCCCTTTCCTGATCGACGGGCGGGCGATACTGTTCTGGGGCGACTACGTCATGATCGACCGGGCCGCTGCCTGGGTCGTCCTGTGCACGTCGATCGTCTATCTCCTCGCCTCGATCTATGCCACCGGCTACATGCGCCTGCTCAACGAGGATCAGCGCCTGTTCAGGTTTTACGCGCTGTTTGCGGGGTTTGGGCTGATCACTCTGGTAGCACCGCTGATGAACAACATCAGCATCTACTGGATCGCGATCGAGCTGACGACGCTCGTGAGCACCTTTCTCGTCGCCTTCGAGCATGTCGCCGAGAGTATGGAGGCCGCGTGGAAGTACATCATGCTCGTCTCGGCCGGGATCAGCTTGGCGCTGCTCGGCACGGTGGTCTTCTATTGGGGCGGCAGTCTCGTCCTCGGGCCGAGCTATCAGATGACCTGGGCCGTCCTGAGCGAGGTGGCGCCCAAGATGAACCCGGTTCTGTTGCTTCTCGCGTTCCTGCTCGTACTTGTGGGCTACGGGACCAAGGTCGGGCTGGCGCCGATGCACAGCTGGCTGCCGGACGCCCATAGCGAAAGCCCGGCACCCGTCTCGGCGATGCTGTCCGGGGCGCTCTTAAATACGGCGATGATCGGGATCGGCCGTTTTCTCGGCATCACGCAGGCGGCCGATCTCGGCCGGCTGCCGCAGCTGGCGCTGGTTGCTTTCGGTGCGTTGTCGCTCCTGGTCGGGGCGCTCTTCATCGTGCGCCAAGAGGGTATCAAGCGGCTGATGGCCTATTCCAGCGTCGAGCATATGGGCGTCGTGGCGCTCGGGTTCGGCTTTGGCGGCGCGCTCGGCGTCGGCGGCGCGCTCTATCACATGCTCAATCACTCGCTCAACAAGTCGCTGATGTTCTTCGGCGCTGGAAACATGATGCGCGCTTATGGGACAAAGGAGATCCTGCAGATCAGGGGCGTGAGCCGGTTCTTTCCGGCCCAGGGCGCCGTGTGGCTCGCCGGTGCGATCGCCATCACCGGGGCGCCGCCCTTTGGTTTGTTCCTTAGCGAATTCACGATCATGCGGGCCGGGCTGAAGCCGTCCTTCTCCTGGGCGGTCTATGTCATGGCGATCCTGCTGATCGTGATCTTCATCGGGTTCATGAACCACTTCCGGTCCATGTACTACGGTCCGGCTTCCGTCGACACGCCGCCGAGCCGGACGGCGTGCGCGTGGTGCGCGGTGCCGATGTGGCTCGCCATTGCCCCGCTGCTGGTGCTCGGCCTCTGGTGGCCGGCGGGCGTGTGGAATTACCTGACGTCGATCGCGCACTCGCTCTCCCCGGCGGTGCGATGACAGCCCTCGGAGAGAGCGCCGTCGCGGGCGCCGAGACCGCGCTGATCGAGCCCGAGGATCTGCCCGCGGCGGTGAGCGGGCTGATTGGGGATGGCGGCCGGATGCAGATGGCCTATGCCTGGCACCCCGATCCCGGCCGCGTCGAGCTGCGCTATGTCGCGGCCGCGCCAAAGGGTGACTTTCTCGTTTGGCGATGCACCCCCCGTGGGCCGGTGCCAAGTGTCGCCACCGTCAGCCCGCTCATGGGCTGGTACGAACGCGAGATCACCGACTTGTTCGGGGTTAAATTTCGCGGCCATCCCGAACCGCACCGGCTGGTTCTTCATCAAGGCGCGCGACCCGTCCTGCCGCCTCTCGACCCGGCCTATCCGCCCGATGCGCTGATGCCGTTCGAGCCCACGGACGACAGCCTCCTGCCGGAAATCGCCAGCGCCGATGTCCAACGGCTGCCCTTCGGGCCGGTGCGGGCGGATGTGGTGGAGTCGGTGGAGCTGATCTTTCTCTATGTCGGCGAGCACATCCTCCACCTCCAACCCCAGCTCTTTTTCAAGCACCGCGGCATGGAGCAGCGCTTCGAGGGGCGCTCGCTCGCGGGCGGCGCGGTGCTGGCGGAACGGGTTTCGGGGGTCGGCAGCTTCGCTCATGCCCTCGCGTTCTGCCAGGCGGTGGAGCGAGCGGCCGGCAGGGTGGCCCCACCGCGGGCACTGATGCTGCGCTCGCTGCTCGCCGAGCTCGAGCGGCTTTACAATCACCTTCATTATTTGGGCCATCTCGCGCACACCACCACGCTCAAGGTCGGCGAAGCCGAAGGCAAGTTGCTCGAAGAGCGCGCCAAGCAGATCAACGGCCGGCTGACGGGAAGCCGGTTTCTTCGCAGCTTGCTGATACCGGGCGGGCTGCGTCGCGACTTGGACCCAAAGCCGTGGCTGAGCGGAGCGCTGGGACGTTTACGCGAGGAAATTGCGACCTATGTGAGGATGCTGGAAAGCACCAACAGCCATTTGGATCGGCTGATCACGACAGGTGTGCTGCCCCACGAAATTGCCTTCGACCAGGGTGCGACGGGACCGATCCAGCGAGCCTCCGGCTTCGATCGCGATTTGCGGCGGGACCACCCCTACGCGGCCTATGGCGCGCTACCCATGGCTGTGCCGGTCAGGACGAGCGGCGATGCCCATGCCCGAGCGCAAGTCCGCATCGCCGAGATCGATATGAGCATCGATCTCATTCAACGCGTGCTGCCCGTGCTCACCGAGGGCCCGGTGAGTGTCGATTGCGTGCCGCCGCCCCACTCGGAAGGTCTCGGATGGGTGGAATCGCCGCGCGGCTCGCTCTTTTACGCGATCCATATCGGCAGCGACGGCACGCTGGCGCGCGTCAAGATCAAGTCGCCCTCCTTCTCGAATTGGCGGGTTTTCCCATTCACCGTTCACGACAGCAACATGATGGACTACGCCATCAACGAGGCGAGCTTTGGCCTCACTGTCGCGGGCTGCGATCGTTAGGGTAGGTAGGGATGCCGTTGTGGACATTCTTTGGGTTGCAGAAGGGCAAGGCGACAACCCCCTGGCCGGGGTGCGGCAGCGAAGCGGGCCAGGAGGGCGTTCTGGGAATGCCGCGGTTCGAACCGCACCGATGTGAGCCCTCGTGCAACGAATGCGCCGCCGTTTGCCCGACCGCCGCGATCACCGTTCGGTCAGGCCAGGCCGGTGACGACCGGCTCGACGTCGATTACGGCCGCTGCGTCGTCTGCCAACTGTGCGTCGAAGCCTGTCCTGGCGATGCGGCCACCGCCTCCTATGACTGGGCTTTTGGCACGCGCGAGCGATCCGACCTAATGCGGTCCGACGCCGTTCTTCCTGTCGACCGGAACCGCAGGGAGCGGGAATCCGCTGGCGGGTTCCGGCGCAGCCTTCATATCCGCCACATCGATGCCGGTTCCTGCAACGGCTGCGAATCCGAGCTCCAGGCGCTCAACAACCCCTTCTACAACCTGCACAGGTTCGGAATCTTTTTTACGCCGTCTCCGCGCTTCGCCGATCTGCTGCTGGTCACGGGCCCAGTTACTTATGCCATGCGCGAGCCGCTGGCGCGGGCCTACGAGGCGATGCCGCTGCCGCGTTGGGTCATGGCGGTCGGCACCTGCGCCGTCTCGGGCGGCGTCGCCGGCGGCGGATATGCCTGTGGCAACGGCTTGGAAGGGGTGCTGCCGGTGGATCTCTACTTGCCCGGCTGCCCGCCCAATCCGGCCGCAGTGATCGCGGCGCTGCTGATGTTCCTCGACCGTATTCCCCAGAAGATCAGGGGAGGCCGGCTTGTCGGCTGACCTCCTGGCCGTCGGCCTGGCAGCGTGGCTGGCCGCCGCGATCCTCGCACCGATCGGGTGGACAGGTGCCGCTCGTGCGCTCCTCGCACTGGGCGGTGTGGCGCTTCTCGTCTTGATCGCAACGACGTTGCCGAAAGGACTGCCGCCCATTCACACGGGGCTGGCGATCGGCCCCGCGGGGTCGGACTTTCTGCTGTCGCCGGATGCGTTGTGGCTGCTCGGCTTCGGCCTCGTCGGGGCCGTTCTCGCCTCTTGGCTGGGTACGCCGGCGCCACGGCAGCGGGCTTGGATCTTCGGCGCGGCGGCGAGCCTCGTCGGCGCCCTCGGCGTCTTCGGCCTGCAGGACGCCGCGAGCTTTCTCGTGGCCTGGGAGATCATGAGCCTCGGCGGCGCCGTGATGATCCTGGGCGAGGATCTGGCGTCGGAAACGGGCCGCCCCGTGTTGTTCATGTTGGCTCTGCTCGAGGCCGGCGCCGTCGCCCTGCTTCTCGCGTTTATTCTACTGGCCGGCCACGCCGACAGCTTGTCGTTCAGCGACTTTGCCGCCGCCGCGTCGGCGATGCCGCGAGCCGAGCAGCTCTTTATCGGGCTCCTGCTCGTGATCGGGTTTGGCGCGAAGCTCGGTCTGCTGCCATTCTACGAATGGTTTCCCGGCGCCTATGGCGCGGCGAGCGGAGCAACCGGGGCGTTTCTGTCGGGCGTCGTCTTGAACGCCGCGTTCTTCGCATTAAGCCGCGGCCTCGTCGGATGGCTACCGGTCGACCATGCGCAGACGACCTCGGTCGCGGGCATCTTCATTGTCGCGGTTGCGGTGCTCAGCGCAATTCTGACGGCGCTCTACGCCTTCCAGCAGGAAGGCTGGCGCGAGCTGCTGAGCCTTTCCTCCGCGGAGAATGGATCGATTGCGGTTTGCCTCTTGGGCGCGGCGCTGATGTTCCGCCAGGACCGCTTGATGGATCTGGCCGGCCTCGCCTGGACCGTGGCACTCCTACACTTGGCGGGGCACGCTCTCGCCAAGGCAGCGATGTTTCTTGCGGCCGACGGCGTCTACCGCGTCGCGGGCGACTACCGGCTGGTCCAGCGCGGGATTCTGGCCCACAGCCCGTGGATGTTCGGCGTCGGCGCGCTCTTCGCCGCGATGAGCTTGGCGGCGATGCCGCCGCAAGCCGGGTTCGTCAGCGAATGGTATCTGTTTCAGACCTTTTTCCAGGGCTTTCACCTCGGCAGCCTCGCCAGCCGGCTGACCGCCGCTCTCGCCGGTGCGGGGTTGGCGCTGACGGCCGCGATCGCGTTTGCGACCTTCGTCAAGGTGTTCGGCATCGGACTGCTGGGGCGCATGGATAGGAGAGCGTCATCCGTGCCGATCGGGACCTCGCTTGCGGTTGGGGTTCTCGGGTCGCTCGTCCTTGCCTTGGCGGTCGGGATGCCGGTCTGGCTCAAGTCGCTGGGGCCTGCCGCCGCACACGAGTTTGCGGCCGCGGCGGTCGAAAAGATGCATGTCGGTCTGCTCCTGGTGCCTGCCACGGGAGCACCAATTCGGTTGAACGGGACCTTCGCCTTCATCTCGCCGAGCCTGCTCGTCATCGTGATGCCGCTTCTCGCTCTCCTCCCCTTGACCATGCTGCTGCTGAGCCGGCGCTTCGCGGTGCGCCATGCGCCGGTATGGTATGGCGGCCGCCGCCAGGACCCGGAGCAGGCGGCCACTACGGCTCTGACCTTCTCCAATGCCTTGCGCACCTTCTACAGCTTCATTTATCGCCCGACCGTGGAGACCGAGCACGAGCTGGCGCACGAATCCAACGGCCAGCCTTATTTCATCCGACGGTTGGCCTTCAGCCATGACGTTGCCCCGATCTTCGGGCCCTACCTGTTCGCGCCGTTGGAGACGCTCGTCATCGCGGTAGCCGCGAGATTGCGCATCATCCAGTCCGGTAATCTCAGCTTTTATCTCTCGATGATTGGTGTGCTGCTTGTCGTCATTCTGCTCATTGCGCTGCGCTAACGGCAGCCGAACGCAGTAAAAACCGCCGAGGGACCAGTCCTGCTGACCACCGAGGGTGAGGTCGCTCGTGCCGACAGACGCACCAGCCGGGTCGCCATCAGGTTCGTGCTGCTTCATGCTGAAGGCAAGCGCCGAGGCCGCAGCGCCGGACAAGTCAATGGTGAGCCCGATGGGACCAAGGATGACGACAAGACCATCGGAGCGACGCTGTGGGCTATCCGACCAAGCGCTTCAATTCGCGGACGCTGGTGGTGCCGAGGTGGGTTTGCAGATAGCGGACGAGGACGCCGAAGCAAGCCACCGCTATCAACACGTCGAACAGAATCATGAGTTCGATCAGTAGCGGCATCCCGGGAATCAGGATCTGCGCCCCGACGAAGATGCCGTTTTCAATTACCAGCAGCGCGATGATCAGAGTGATCGCCTCATTGCGGATCGCGAGCATCAGAAATCCGATCAGAACGGTCGCCAGCATGACCGTGAGTGCGAGGACGGCGAGCGTCCCGCCAAGACCGAGGACGCCGGCGACGCTGTAGGCGACCGCGAGAGCAAAAACGACCGAGAGCGCGCCGAGCAGCAGCCCTGACGCCGGCCGAACCACTTCGTGCAGCTCACGCGCCACATGCAGGCGCTGCATCATCCGCCAGACCAGATAGGGAAGGATCAGGCCGCGGAACAGCCAAGTCAGCGCAGCGATCAGGTAGAGCTCGGTATAGTGGCCGAACCAGCCGATCGCCAGCGACAGTGCTGCAATCATCCATGACTGCGCGGCGAATGCATAAAGGTAGTTATCGAGCCAGCGCGAGCCCAACATTACGAAAACGAGCAACAGGCTCGCTATCGCCGTCAGGCTGACGAGCGAAGAGGCGAGCGGATCGAGTTGGGCGAGCGGCATGGCTGAGATCCGGTGCGGGGTGCGACCCGGGCTGCCGGTGAAGGCGCGCCGAGCACGGGCGGGAAGATCCGCGGAGCTTGCGCCTGCTTCATACGCTCAGCGAATTGGCACGTCGAGTATTGAAAAGTGCAAGTAAAGGTCCCGTAAGAACCGAGTTTGGTAAGTCGTTCACTCCTCCCGCAAGGCACAGCTCCATCCAATCTCTGAGAAATCAGCCAAGCGGTCATCATCACACCAGCGCCTCACCGCGCTCGGCGGCATAGGCCATTTCCGGGACCGGGGTGCCGGCGGGGTGGGCGGCGGCGGAGAGGGCACAAGGGAGGAACGCGCCACTGCCGCGGGCGGCGGCAAGGGCGCCGTCGTTGACGACGATGCGGCCGCGGCTCAACACCGTCACCGGCCAGCCCCGCAATTTGCGGCCCTCATAGGGTGTGTAGCCGACATTGTCGTGCAGGATGGCGGCGGTGACCGTGACCTCGCGCTCGGGGTCCCAGATCGCGATATCGGCGTCGCTGCCGACAGCGATCGTGCCCTTCTTCGGATAGAGCCCGTAGAGCTTGGCGTGGTTTGTCGCCGTCAACGCGACAAAGGCGTTGAGGTCGAGGCGCCCCTGCTGCACGCCCTCGGAAAACAGCAGCGGGAGACGCAATTCGATGCCGGGCACACCGTTGGCGATGTCCTTGAAAATCGTCCGATCGCCATATGGCAGCTTGCCGGACGCGTCGAAGCGATAGGGCGCGTGGTCCGACGAAAACACCTGGAACGTGCCGTTCTTCAGCCCGGCCCACACCGCCTCCTGGGCTTCATGGTCACGCGGCGGCGGGCTGCAGCAGAATTTCGCCCCTTCGAGGCCGGGCTTGGCGATGTCGTCGGCGGTCAGGAACAGGTATTGCGGGCAGGTCTCACCGTAGATCTTGAGGCCTTTGGTCTGGGCGTTGCGGATGACCTCGATCGCCTCGGCGGCGGAAACGTGGACGATCAGGATCGGCACGTCGAGCAATTGCGACAGGGTCACGGCGCGGTTGGTCGCCTCGCCCTCGGCGAGCCGTGCATGGCTCACGGCGTGGTAGCGGGGGGCGCCGAGCCCGCGCTCGAGCAAGCGCGCGGTCAGCCATTTGATCATGTCGTAATTCTCGGCATGAACCATGACCAGCGCCCCCTCGCGCCGCGCCAATGCCAGAATGTCCAGCATCTGCCCGTCATCGAGCTGTAAGAGGTCGTAGGTCATGTAGACCTTGAACGAGGTGTAGCCGTCGCGGATCAGCGCCGGCAATTCCTGGCCCATGACCTGCTCGGTCGGATCTGAAATGATCAGGTGAAAGGCGTAGTCGATAACCGCCTTAGGCCGCGCCGCCTCGCGATATTCCTCGACGACCTGGCGCAGGGACTGGCCGCGATGCTGGGCGGCGAACGGGATTACCGTCGTCGTGCCGCCAAACGCCGCCGCGACCGTGCCGCTGTAGAAATCGTCGGCGCACACGACCCCGGCCGACGAGCGCTGCTCGAGATGGCAATGGCTGTCGATGCCGCCCGGCAGGACGAGCTTTCCGGCGGCGTCGATCTCGCGCGCCGCCGGCCCGAGCCCGCGGCCGAGGGTGGCGACGACGCCGTCCTTGACGCCGACATCGCATTCCACCGTGTCGGCAGCGGTCGCCACCGTGCCGTTGCGGATCACCAGATCGTAGTCGCTCATCGCCCAGGCCCTTTTTCAGATGCACTCGCCATCGAATGTTCGACCCGTTGTGCCAGAAGGCAAAGGGCGGGCCAAATCCGATCCGCCCGCGATTATGACTCCGACCGGGTCGGCTTGGCGACGCGCTCGCGCAGCGCGTCGTAGATCGGCGCGGTGCGCAGCAGATTGGCGGCGACCATCGCGGCAAAGCATGCGGCGAGCATCGGCAGCAAGGTCGTGAAGGCGGCGGTCATCTCGGTGACGAGCACGATGCCGGTCACCGGCGCTTGCACGACGCCGGTGAAGAACGCCGCCATGCCGACGACGGCGAACGCCCCGGGCTCGATGCCGAGGCCGGGGAAGGCGGCTTGGCACAGCACGCCGCCGGCGAGGCCGAACTGAGCGCCGAGCACCAAGAGCGGCGCGAACAGCCCGCCCGGGGTGCGCGCGGCATAGCACGCCGCACCCAACCCGAAGCGCACGATAAACGCGACCGGTATGGCAGTGAGTGCCGCGCCGCTCGCCAGCACGCGCTGGGTGATGTCGTCGCCGCCGCCCACCAGCCCCGGCGCAAGCCAGCCGACGATCCCTACGAGCGCGCCGATCGCCGCCGCCTGGATCTCGACCGGGCAGCCTCGGTCGAGCCGCGCCGCGAGCGCGATCGCGCCGAGGATCGCGCGGTTGTAGAGGCTCGCCGCGATGCCGGCGATTACGCCGAGCGCTATGTAAAGCGGCCAGGTCGCGGCGACGGCGTAGGGCAGGGGGCCGGTGGCGGTTGCCGCCTGCGCCGACACCGCGACCTGAAAATCCGGGGCGTCGCCGAGAAACAGGCGCGAAATCAGAATCGCCGATGACGACGCGGCAAGTGCCGCAATTGCGATCCGGGTCTCCAGCCGCCGCACCAGCTCTTCGAGCACGAACACCGCACCGGCGATCGGCGCATTGAACGCAACCGCGAGCCCCGCCCCAGCACCGGCCGCGAGCAGGGTGCGCAGATCGGGCCACGAGCGGCGGAACCACTTGCCGAAGATGTGAGCGACGACGGCGCCCATTTGCACACTCGGCCCTTCGCGGCCGAGCGCCATCCCGGCCCCGATCGCCAGCAGGCCGCCGAGGAACTTGACCGGGATCAGCCGTGGCGGAGCCGGCGGCAGATCGCCGGTCAGCGCCGCCTCGACCTGCGGGATGCCGCTCCCCGACGCATAGGGCGAAAACCGCCGCACCAGCCACGCAGCAAGCGCCACCGCGGCCGAACAGCCGGCGACGACCAGCACAAACCCGACGAGCGGCCGATCATGCGCGTGGGCAAGCAGCTTGTTGCGCCAGCGATCGGCTTCGTCCAGCGCCAACCGGAAAATCGCGACGACGAGCCCCGACCCGGCGCCGGCGACCAGGGCGAGAGAGGCCAATGCCAACAGGCTGCCTTCACCCGGTGTTGGCTCGGCCTCCGGCGCCCGTTGCCACCCGGGCCATCTCAATCTCCGCAATCGCTGCCCCGCAACGCAAGAGGTTCCTGATCGGCATTCACCGATCGAGACGACAACGCCTTTCTATTGTCGGCGGGTCAAGCGCTACTGTGACCGCGATAGCACGCCGCGTTACTCCGCCCGCGGAACCGGGAGAGCCAGTCTTGCGTCAGTTAAGCCGGCCGATCAGCGACAACCGATTCCCCACGCCGAGTTTGTTATAAAAGTTTCGCCGGTGCGAGATCTCCGTGTGCTCGCTGATCCCGGTCGCCCTTGCCACGTTCGCGCTGTCGTGGCCGCGCGCCAAGATCAGGCAGACCTGCTTCTCGCGCGGGGTTAACGGCAGCACCTCGACTTTCCGCCACAGGCGAGCGACCGCGGCTCGCGGCGTTCGATGGTAACGCCGACAAGGCGCGAGGGCGCCTCACCGCGCGGGCCGTCGAGCCAATAAGCGCGTAACACGAACTCACCCCACGCATTTTTCCGCCGCAACCCGGCGGCCGGCCCGGGTTTACTGACTAAAACCAATACCCAAATGGATCATTCAAAAAGGGGCCCGATTGCACGACGATCAGGGGTCAAGATTGCGCCGCGACTGACACGCCGGCGAGGGCATGATTGGCCCGTCGACGCAATCGGTCTAAGCTCTTAACGCCGAGATAAGGGCTTGCGCTTCGGCAAGCTCGGGGAATTGTCGGGTCGGCGGGAAGCCCTCGACCGCCGGCGCCAGCACGGCATTGGCATCGGCCCCGCGATCGGCCGCGTGATAAAGCTTTGCCAGTGACAGCGCGGCGCGCAGTTCGAAGCTGCGGGCCTTTTGCGACCGCGCAATGGCGATCGCGTTCTGCAAAGACTGCTCGGCTGCCGCTGTGTCAGCGGGGTAGCACTTCAGCAGGATCTCGGCGCGGATGCGGTGTACCTCCGCTTCGTGCCAGCGAGCCTCAGTGGCCTCCAGCTCGGCGAGCGCTTCGTCCAGGCGACGGAGCCCTGGATCAATCTCACCGGCACTCGCTTCGGCGTCCGCCAGGGCCGCTTCGAGACTGGGCAAGATCCCCCCAATGGATGTCTTCGAAGAGCACCAAAACCGGTTTCCGCCGCGCCAGTGCTTCGAGCTGGTCGAGCAAGGCCGCAAGGGTCAGCCGCCGCTGCCGTGCTGCGCTCAGTGCGAGCGGCGGATAACGGCCGCCGGTCGGGATCGACAGCAGGGCAGCGAGGAGCGGCACGGTCTCCGTAATGGGTGAGGGCGCCAATATGGCTTCGAGCCCGTCGAGCTGCGTCTCCGGCGGGTCGTTGGGGGCGAGGCGGGCGGCGCGCCCCAATTGCACGACAAAGGGGTGCAGGACGCTGTCGCGGTGATAGGGCGAGCATTGACAACGCAGCCGCGTGTGCGGCTCGTTCCTGACCTGGGCGGCGAGCTGCACGAGAAGCCGCGACTTGCCGATGCCGGGCTCGCCTGCAATCAACACAATCTGCCCGTTTCCGGTTTGGGCTCGTGCCCAGCGGGCCAACAGGAGGTCGATTTCCTCGTCGCGGCCGATCACCGGGCTTAGGGCTAGTCCGCGCAACGCCTCGAACCGGCTCTCGACAGCGTTTTCCCCTAGCACCTGCCAATGGCGCGTCGCCTCGGCGCCGTAGTGGGTTTCGAGGGCGCCCAGATCGCGGCAGGCAAACAAGTCGCCGATCAGACGCCTGGTGACTGGATCGATCGCAACCGTGTCGGGTTGCACTGATGTCCGCAGACCCACTGCCAAATCGAGCGCGTCACCGACCAGCTCGTGGTACCCTCCCTCGCCGCCCACGGTGTCACCGATAATGGCCATGCCCGTCGCGATCCCCACCCGGCACCGCAACACGGCCTGCGGGCGAGATCCGATCGTCCTGATCGCGGTGCACAGTTCGCGCCCCGCCCGCACTGCCCGCTCGGCGTCGTCTTCATCTGCCTCGGGGTAACCGAACAGAACGAGGGCAATGCTGCCGAGATACCCGGCGATGAACCCACCGTGGCGACTGACGACCTCCGAAGCGGAATGACGAAAGGCGCTGACGGCCTCGCGCCGGTCTTCCAGATCCGTATCGCCGGGTCGCCCTGCATCGCCGACCAGCTCGCAGGACATCGCGGTTATTTGGCGGCGTTCGGCGTCATTATGCTGCGCCGCTGCGGGTGCCAGTGCAGTGGCGGGCCTCTATGAGGTCTTTCTGGACTTCGGCGACAGCCGGCCCGATGTACCGATAGCCGCGGCGGGGCATGGTCTCGATCCAGCGGTTGCCGCCGGGCGCGCCACCCAACACCTGGCGAAGTGCCGCAATCTGCACGGTAAGATTGTTCTCCTCGACGACCTGGTTGGGCCATGCCGCCTCGATCAGCGCGTCTTTCGAAACCACCTCCCCGGGCCGCCCAACCAGGGCCAGCAGCAAAGCAATCGACCGCTGCCCGAGCCTTACGGGCTCGCTGCCCTGAAACAACAATTTGTTTCGGGTGTCGATGCGGAACGGACCTAACGCGTAAGCTTCTGTCACGGCCCGCCCTCCAGCTGTCCGAACCAGGGCGTACTGATAATCGATGGTTATATTAACCCTTTTTGGGGAAAATTTAGCAACTTTTTAGGACCTCCTTAAGGACTCGCAACCGCCCAGAGCGACAGACTGCGAAACCGCACACGTCGCACGACAGCCGTTCCAGTCGCCGCACTCGTCGCCAACTGGGAGTGGCCGGGAAGACGAGCGCAATGCTGTCTACTACCTTACGCGATTATTAATACTGCCTCAGCCCGGTCTTGCCCGGTCTTGGGCCGAACATCCACGGCAGGCGGCGAGCACGCACCGAGGGGGCTTTACCAACCCATCCAGTCAAGCCTCCATCCGAGTTAGCGCCCGCATCAACTGAATCAACAATCCGCACCGCAAAGCGCGGTTTTTGGGAAGGAAACCAAACGATGAGACCAATAAAGCTGACAGCGATCTTGCTGCTGGCCGGCGGCACGCAGCTGCTCGGTGGTGCGCAATTGTATGCCCAGCCCCCGGACATCGACGCCGCAGCAGCGGCGAAAGCGGACGCTGGCCGGGAGGCGCAATCGTCGCATCCGCTGACACAAGCCCCCGGCCCAAGGGCGGCTGGTACGTTCATCACATTCGACGTGCCCGGCGCTCGTACGGGCTTCGGCCAAGGCACGTTCCCCACCAGCATCAATGAAGCGGGCGAGATCGCGGGCAGCTACGTCGACGCAAACTATACTCAACACAGCTTTGTCCGGGCCCGCAGCGGGGCATTGACCACTTTTGATGTGCCTGGGGGAACCAGTACCGAGGGGTCCAGTATCAACTCGCCGGGTTCGGTCACAGGAAGCTATGTCTACTTGGATGACCCGAATTCCCTGTCTCATGGCTACCTGCGGACCGGCAATGGCAGGTTTACCACGTTTGACG
>DATKHX010000295.1:0-5176 GCA_035510075.1 Allostellaceae bacterium | reverse complement strand
CGCTCCGGCTCGGCGCCGGCGAGATCGTAAAGAGTGACCGCCATGGTTTTCTCCGCAGCATGCTGATCGCGGCTACTATGGCCGCCTCTCAGGTCGCGGCAAAGTCCCCTCGTTCGGCGCCGTGGCGCTGTTGGCACACCGGTTGCCGCTTTGCGGCCAGCAGGCCCGCATTGTAGACACAGCCGTGCCCGACGACGAGATGATGCCGCCCATCGAGGCGATGCTACGCGCTTACCTCGCCCGCCGCCGTCCCGAAGAAAGCTTCCACACTTTCACCAATCGTCAGAGCGTCACCGTCGACCAATTCGCCGCGACATAAACCGACCGCCAGAGGCGACGAAGACCGGGCGGCGCTCCGGGACCTCCGGGGTGAGGCGACCCCTCGCCTGTCGGCGGCGCGGCGAGTAAAATGGCGACCCTGCTCGCTCCGGAGGGCTTGCCTTGCCTACCGTCTTTGTATTGAACGGCCCCAATTTGAACCTTTTGGGAGTGCGCGATCCCGCAGTTTACGGGCATGACACGTTGGCCGATATCGAGGCGCGATGCCTGGCGCGGGCCGCCGCCCTCGACCTGCAGATCGATTTCCGCCAGACAAACCACGAGGGCCAGCTCGTCGACTGGATACAGGAGGCGCGAGAATCCGCGGACGGGATCGTGCTGAACGCCGGAGCCCTGACCCACACTTCGGTCGCGGTGCTAGACGCGCTTTCCGCCGCCGGGCTGCCGGTGATCGAGGTGCATCTCTCCAATATTTTTCGGCGCGAGCGGTTCAGGCATCGCTCCTATGTCAGCCTTGCGGCATCGGGCGTCATCTGCGGCCTCGGCGCCCACGGCTACGAGCTGGCGCTCGAAGCGGTCGCCAATCTGATCGAAGACGAACCCGGCGAGGAGGCTCGGTGAGGTTCGGCGGACGCCGCCGACCGCTGCTGGCGCCCGACCCCGACCTGATCCGCATACTTGCGGAATTGTTGGCGGAAAACGGGCTGACCGAGATCGAATATGCGGTCGGCGATCGCCTGATCCGGGTTTCGCGGGGCATGCCAGGGACCGCAGCAGCACCAGGCGTCGCTCCGGCTCCCGTCGTTCCCAATCAGGGAAGCGGTCTGAGTGGACCCGATGGCCACCCCGGCGCGGTGACGGCGCCGATGGTCGGCACCGCCTACCTCGCGCCGCAGGCCGGGGCGCCGAATTTTGTCCGCCAGGGTGACACCGTCGCGGCGGGCCAACCGCTGCTGATCATCGAGGCCATGAAAGTCATGAACGAAATCCGCGCGCCCCGTGCCGGCCGGATCGTGCGGATACTCGTCGAGGACGCGCAGCCGGTCGAGTATGGCGCGGTGCTGATGCTGATCGAGTGATTTTCTCCCCCTCCCCCACGGGCGGAGAGGGGCCAGTGAGCGGTGCGGTCGATGTTCGAGAAGGTCCTGATCGCCAACCGGGGTGAGATTGCGCTGCGCATTCATCGCGCCTGCCGCGAGATGGGAATCAAAACGGTCGCCGTGCATTCGACCGCCGATGCCGGCGCGATGAACGTGCGTCTCGCCGACGAGACCGTCTGCATCGGCCCGCCGGCGGCGCGCGACAGCTATTTGAACACCGCCGCAATCCTGTCGGCGGCGACCATCACCGGTGCGGACGCGATCCATCCGGGGCTCGGATTTCTCGCCGAAAACGCAGATTTCGCCGCTGCCGTCGAAGAGCATGGGTTCGTCTTCATCGGCCCCGCGCCCGAGCATATCCGGCTGATGGGCGACAAGATCGCGGCCAAGGCGGCGGCCGTCCGGCTCGGCATCCCGACGGTGCCGGGGTCAGCCGGAGCGGTGCGCGATGTCGCCGCCGCGGATGCCGCCGCCGTTGCGATCGGCTATCCGATCCTGATCAAGGCTGCCGCCGGCGGCGGCGGGCGCGGCATGAAGATCGCCCGCGACCGTGTGGAGCTCGCACGAATGCTGCCGATGGCACGGCACGAGGCGGAAGCGTTTTTCGGGCGCGGCGACGTCTATCTCGAGCATTACCTGGAACGGCCCCGGCATATCGAGGTCCAGATCCTCGGCGACGGCCAGGGCGGCGTCGTTCATCTAGGCGAGCGCGACTGCTCGTTGCAACGCTCGCACCAAAAGGTGCTCGAGGAAACCCCGTCGCCGGCGCTGAACCCGGAGGAGCGCAGCCGGATCGGGGCGCTCGCCGTCGGCGCGATGCACGAACTCGGCTACCGCAGCGCCGGCACGCTCGAATTTCTGTATCAGGACGGCGAATTCTTTTTCATCGAGATGAACACGCGCCTCCAGGTCGAGCATCCGATCAGCGAGATGGTTAGTGGCGTCGACATCGTGCGCGAGCAGTTGCGCATCGCCGACGGCGCCCCCCTCGGCTATCGCCAGGCGGAGATCCGCTTGTCGGGCCACGCCATCGAATGCCGGATCAACGCCGAGGACGCCGAGACGTTTCAGCCGTCGCCGGGCCGGGTGACCGATTACCACGCGCCAGGCGGGCTCGGGGTGCGCGTCGACAGCGCGCTCTACCAGGGCTATGTCGTGCCGCCTTACTACGACAGCCTGATCTCAAAGCTCGTGATCCACGGCAGGACCCGCAACGAATGCCTGATGCGGCTGCGCCGGGCGCTCGAGGAGTACGTGATCGGCGGCATCGAGACGACGATCCCGCTGCATCAACGGCTGGTCGACGCCCCCGAATTCATCGACGGCGAGTACGACATCCATTGGCTCGAGCGTTTTGTCGGACGGGCGCGATGAGGGCGCGCAAGATCCGACTGACCCCCGAGATTTTGCTCGCTGCCTACGCCGCCGGCGTCTTCCCGATGGCCGAGGCGGCCGACGATCCGGAACTGTTCTGGGTCGATCCACACCACCGCGGAATTTTGCCGCTCGACGCGTTTCACGTCCCGCACCGGCTCGGCCGCGTGCTGCGCCAAGGCCGGTTCGAGGTCAGCTGCGACACCTCGTTCGAAGAGGTGATCCGTGGTTGCGCCGAGGCCACGGAAAAGCGCCCGAACACTTGGATCAACGACGAGATCGTGCGGCTGTATGCGGCGCTGTTCGCTCGCGGCGCCGCGCACAGCGTCGAATGCCGGCGCGACGGCATATTGGTCGGCGGCCTCTATGGCGTGTCGATCGGCGCTGCCTTTTTCGGCGAGAGCATGTTCAGCCGCGAGACCGACGCGAGCAAGGTGGCGCTCGTGCATCTGGTGGCACGGCTGCGGGCGGGCGGCTATCGGCTGCTCGACACCCAGTTTCTGACCCCGCATCTGGCGCGTTTCGGCGGCATCGAGATCACCCGCGCCCGTTATCGCCGCCTGCTGGCCGCAGCACTCGCCTACCGCGCATCCTTTCCGCTCGAATTTCCGGGATCGGCCGAAGGCGGCGGTGCGGCCGCACCCTTGCAGCCGAGCAACACGATGTCATAGACCGGATGCTCCAACGACGACAACGCCGGGCTCTGCGCGAACATCCAGCCGCTGAACCGGCGGACGTTGTCCTCGCCCGGGCGAACCTCGTCGATTTGTAGAAAAGCCGCGTCCTCCGGCCGGTCCTCGGGCGGGTTTTTTTCGCAATCGCGCACGGTGATCGACAACGAGCCGAACCGCACCGTCTTGCCGACCGGCGCGTCGATGTCCGACACCCGCGCGGTGATCTTGTCGAGCCCCTGCAACACCGCGACCGGCTCCGCGATCATGTCCGACTGATCCGCCGAGGCGACCGTCGCGGCCATCGCCGCCACACCCGCCAGCGCCACGAGCGCGGCAAATGCCAGGACGCGCGCTGTTCTGAATCGGAATTTCGCAACCTCCACCGTATCGCCATCCCGGCGCAGGCCGGGACCCACTGCGGCCATGGGTACCGGCCTGCGCCGGTAAGACGAGGAAGAAGCTGCATGAAACCGATCCAGCTTTCCGGTCCCGCCAACTGTTTTCACGCTCACGTCCGGTTCTGCATCCGCGTCTCGCGCGCGGCGATGGCGGCTTCGCGTTCGAGCAACAGCTGGGCGCGCTCGACGACCGGCACGTCGATCATCCGGCCGTCGACGGTGACCGCACCCACGCCCTCGGTCAGCGCCTTGTCATAGGCGGCGACGACGCGGCGGGCATGATCAACCTCTTGCGGGCTCGCGCGGAATTCCTCGTTCAGGATTGGCACCTGGCTCGGGTGGATGACCGAGGCGCCGATAAACCCGAACCGGCGCGAACGGCGGATCGTCTGCCGGAAACCGTCGAGATCGTGAAACTCGGCGATCGAGCCGATAAAGCCCAACGCCATGATCCCGGCGGCGCGGGCGGCGAACACCGCCATCTGCTTCGGCATCGTCAGCGCTTCGGGCTCCGCCATGATGCCGGCCGAGGTAGCGAAATCCTCGGCCCCGAGGTTGAGGCCGACGAGCCGCGGATGGGCACGTGCGATCTCGGCGATGCGGAAGAACGCCGCCGCAGTCTCGACCATCGCAATCAGCCGCGTCGTTCCCGGCTTGATGCCGCGCTCGGCCTCGACCTCGCCGACGATTTCGGCGAGGAGCCGCACATGCTCGGGGCTGTCGGTCTTGGGGAGCGCCAGCGCCAGCACGCCGGGGCCGACCGCCGCCTCGATGTCGCGCACCGCCATACGCAGCGGCCGGTTGATGCGCACAACGACATCCGCGCCGCCGCGCGCGACGATCCCGGCCGCTTCCGGCACGAGTGCGCGCGCCCGGTCCTTTTCCGAGGCCGCCACACTGTCTTCGAGATCGAGGATGATCGCATCGGCGCCGCGCCGCGCGGCCCCGTCGACAAAGCGGCGCTGCGTGACCGGCACGAACAACAGCGAGCGCCACACCGGCAGGTTGTCGTTCATGGCATATCTCCAAGACCGATAATCCCTTCGCGCGCGAGCCCGTCGAGTGCGGCGCGGTCCACCCCGAGCCCGCCCAGAATCTCGGCGGTGTGCTCGCCCAATTCAGGCGCCGGGCGGCGCAGACGACCGGGTGTGCCCGACAGCCGCGGGATCACGTTATGCATTGGCAGCCGGCCGATCTCGGCGTCGGGCACGTCGACCAGGATCTCGCGGGCCAGCACATGCGGGTCGGCCATGAACTGGTCGATGTCGTAGACCGGTGCCGCGGTGACCTCGGCGCGTTCGAAGATCGCCATGTTCTGGGCCAAAGTGCGCGCGGCGATAAAGGCGACGAT
>DATKHX010000294.1:0-2521 GCA_035510075.1 Allostellaceae bacterium | reverse complement strand
AGCCAGCTCCAGGGTGAAGGACTGAGACGCCGGATCATTGGGCCGCCCCGCCGAGTTGCCGAGCGGAAAATCGCTGAACAAAAAGCGCGGCACGCCGACGAATTCGACGATGTCCTTGGCGCATCCCATGACGATCGTCGCAATGCCGTTCGCTTCCAAATGCCGGGCGGCGAGGCTCACGGTCTGGTGGCAGACCGGGCAGTTGGGGACGAGGATCGCGGCGTCTGCGCCATCGGCACGGCAGCGCGCCAGCAATTCGGGGCCGTCCTGATCCAGCGTAGTGCGCTGGCTGCGATTGGTCGGCGCGCCGTGGAAATGTTGTGCCACCGCACCGATCCGGCCGGCCGCCGCCTGCGCCCGCAATTGCCGCAGCGGAAACCAGGTATTGCTATCCTCGGCGCTCGTGTGCGCACGGTCATAGGCGACGTGGGAAATCCGCAGATCGTGGTCGATCGCGGCGTCGCCGGAATAGACCCCGTAGAACTTCGCAGCTGCGTTGTAGGGAGCGTGCGGTCCTTGGTCGCCCTTGTCGGGTTGATAGCGCGCCGCGGTGGTGATCAGCGCGATGCGGCACTCCGCCAGAGGTTTGCCGAGCGGTTGGAACGGCACCTCGGCATAGTGCGCCCAGCGGTAAGGCGCGCCGTAGCCCAATCCCTGATAATAGTCGCGGATGCGCTGCAAATAGGGGATCGGCGCGTCGTATTCGGCGGCGAAACCCAAATCCGCGTCCGGTGCGCTCATCGGGCTTCCTTGCGTCGGATTAATGGGCAAACCCGAACAGGCGCTGGGCGTTGTGGTGCAGGATCTTGTCGAGATCGGCCGGCGCCAGGCCGAGCCGCTCTATATAGCCGAAAGTCTCCTTGTAGGCCTCGTAATCCTGCAATACCGGGTAGTCGCTGCCGGTGACGAGATGGTCGGCGCCAAAGGCCTCGAGCGCGCAGGTGAAGGCCGCCTTCGAGCCATAACAAACCGTGTCGTAATAGAATTTTTTCGCCGTGACGCTCGGCGCCTCGGCGAGGTTGGGGTGGCCGCTCTGGCTCTGACCCTGCTGGTCGAGGCGGTTCAGCAGCATCGGAACCGGCCCGCCCAGATGCGGGACGATAAACTTGATGTTCGGGTAGCGGTGCGGGATCTGCTTGGCGATCATATGAAGGACAAACGTCGCGTCTTCGAGCGAGGTCCCAACCGAGCCTGTGTAGCGGTAACCAGTGATGAACGGCGAGCAGATGCCGGTGCCGGCGGGATGCACGAACAGGATGGCGCCGCGCCGGTTCATCTCGGCGTAGATCGGCTCGAACTCGGTTTCGGCGACCGAGCGATTGAGACAAATGATGTTCATGTTGACGCCAACGCAGCCCAATTGGTCAAAGCCGCGCTCCATCTCCTTCAGGGCGGCGTCGATATGGGGCAGCGGCAGCATGACGTAGGAGGCGATGCGCTGCGGATAGCGGTGGGCGAGGTCGGCGTAGCCGTCGTTCAGCATCTGCACCGCGTGCACGCATTCGGCCTCGTCCGGCAGATAGGGCGGGTGGTTCGGCGACAATACCTGCTTTTCGACGCCGGCCGCATCCATCAGCTCGAACCGCCCTTGGATGTCCTCCGGCGAATCCGAGAACGGATGGCGTGCCATTCCGCGCTTGACCGGCAAATGAACCGGCGACGCAAACCGGTCACCCATGAACTCGCTGAAATTCTTTGGCGTGTAGTGCGCGTGCACGTCGACGATCATGGCGTACGCCCTTCGAGCGGTTGCTGCAGCAGAGCGACGGTAAACCGCGCCCCCCGAAAGACGCAAGCTGCCGGAACAAGAGAGTAGTGGGGCCGGTGCCGGGCCGAGAGAGCGCGCCGACGCCAGCTCAGGGATCGTCGCGCAAGATAGGGCAGACGGGATCGGCGGCGGGCGGCAATCGGCTGTGCTCCGAGGCAGACACTTGTTGCCGTGAGAGCCGGATCAGGGCCGCGGGTTCTTCGAGACGGCCGCCTTGCAGCCTCCTCAGGATGACGAACATTCTTATGCTATCAAAGGCTGACGTCATGCTGGGGAGCGCTCCGGCGAAGACGGGGGCGCGACTCGAAGCACGCACGCTGCCAATGCAGCGGAATTCTTGCCCAGCTTATCCCCTCGCCCCGTTCTACGCCGGCTAGATCCGGTACATCATCGTCCAAGCAGCATTGAACCTTGCGGGTCGACAACTCGGAACCGCCCGGGTCATAACAGGCTCAGCTGATCTCCCGTCTGCGGCGGTGGGCGGAAACGGGTCGTGTCGAGCGGGTCGGTCGTGCGCCGGTTGAAGCCGAGCTTGCGGCAGGCGCGGTCGAACCGCACCCTCAGCATGTCGGCGTAGGGGCCGGTGCCGGTCATTCGCTTTGACCAGGCCGAGTCATAGAGGCGGCCGCCGTGGGCCTGGGCGACCAGCGACAGCACATGCGCGGCTTTGTCCGGGAAATGGCGTTCGAGCCATTCGCGGAACAGCGCCTTCAGCTCTGCCGGCAGGCGCAGCAGCGTGTAGCCGGCCGAGGT
>DATKHX010000293.1:0-2948 GCA_035510075.1 Allostellaceae bacterium | reverse complement strand
CGGCGACCTGCTTCATCGCCTTGATCTGCGCTGCCGATCCGACCCGGCTGACCGACAGCCCGACATTGATCGCGGGGCGAATGCCGCGATAAAACAGCTCGGTTTCGAGAAAGATTTGGCCATCGGTGATCGAGATCACGTTGGTCGGGATATAGGCCGACACGTCTCCGGCCTGGGTTTCGATGATCGGCAATGCCGTCAGCGAGCCGGCGCCGTGATCCTCGTTCATCTTGGCGGCGCGTTCGAGCAGCCGCGAATGGAGGTAGAAGACGTCGCCCGGATAGGCTTCGCGCCCCGGCGGGCGACGCAGCAACAATGACATCTGGCGATAGGCGACCGCATGCTTCGACAAATCATCGTAAATGATCAACGCGTGCATGCCGTTGTCGCGGAAGAATTCGCCCATCGCACAACCGGCATAGGGTGCGAGATACTGCAGCGGCGCCGGCTCTGATGCGGTCGCGGCGACGACGACCGAATAGTCGAGCGCGCCGTAATCCTGCAAGGTCTTGACGATCTGGGCGACCGACGAGCGCTTCTGCCCGACTGCGACATAGATGCAGTAGAGCTTGCGGTGCTCGTCGGTGCCGGCGTTGACCGGGCGCTGGTTGAGGATCGCGTCGATCGCGACCGCGGTCTTGCCGGTCTGGCGGTCGCCGATGATCAATTCGCGCTGGCCGCGGCCGATCGGAACCAGCGCGTCGATCGCCTTCAACCCGGTCTGCACCGGCTCGTGCACCCCCCGGCGCGGGACGATGCCCGGCGCCTTGACCTCGACCCGCGTGCGCTGGACATCGACGAGCGGCCCCTTGCCGTCGATCGGCTCGCCGAGCGCGTCGACGACGCGGCCCAACAGCCCGCGGCCGACCGGCACGTCGACGATGGCACTGGTGCGCTTGACCGTGTCGCCCTCGCCGATGCCGCTGTCCTCGCCGAAGATGACGACGCCGACATTGTCGCTTTCGAGGTTCAGCGCCATGCCGCGCACGCCGTTGGGGAATTCGACCATCTCGCCGGCCTGAACCTGGTCGAGACCGTAGATGCGGGCGATGCCGTCGCCGATCGACAGCACCTGCCCGACCTCGGCGACATCTGCTTCGCTACCGAAGTTGGCGATCTGCTGTTTCAGGATCGCCGAAATCTCTGCCGCACGAATTTCCATCTTTATTCCTTCAACCCACGGATGGACTCGTCACCCCCGCGAAAGCGGGGGTCCAGGTGAGCGACGCGGTTTGGGGGCACTGGATTCCCGCTTTCGCGGGAATGACGAATAAAATAATCGAAATTCAGAACCATCGGCTTCCAGCCTATGCCTTCATCGCCAATTGCAGGCGGCGCAATTTGCTTTCGACCGAGGCATCGACCATGCGCGAGCCGACCTTGACGATCAGCCCGCCGATCAGCCGCTCATCGACTCGCGCATCGATAAAGACCCGACGACCGACGGTGCGGCGCAAATGTTCGCTCAACCCATCGAGCTGAGCTTGGGTCAGCGGCTGGGCCGCGACGACATCGGCGGTCACCTCGCCGCGCCGCGCCGCGAGCATGGCGAGAAACGCCTCGATCATCGCCGGCACCGCAAACAGACGCCGGTTGCGGGCCACGACGGCGAGAAAATCGCGGACCAGCGGCGACAATTCGGCGCGCTGGGCCAAGGCTGCCACCGCGCCCGCCTGATCGAGACGCGACAGGACCGGGCTGCGCACGAGGCGCATCAGATCGGCGCTCGCCGCCAGCATCGCTCGCAGCTGCCGGAGATCGGTCGCGACATCGTCGAACGCGCGCCGCTCGTCGGCGATGTCGAACAGAGCCGCGGCATACCTCTCGGCCAGGGCTGAAACGCCTGTCGTTTCGGAAGCCAATGTACAGCAGTCCTCAGTGGCCGCACCGGCGAGATGCCGCAGCAGCGTTCCTCGTTGTTTTCGGATCGCGCCCAGGCGCCGCCGCCGGGCAAAGCCGCCGGGCGGTTCCCTAACACAGCCCCGAAGCCCGCGCAACCGCCGGCTTTGGCTGACTAATCGGCGCGTGCGTAGCCGGTCGACATCACAAAAAACTATAGGGGTCGATATCGATCTGCAGTCTCGTCGAGCCGCCGAGTCGGACTCTCGACAGCCAGTCGCCGATCGCCGCCTGCAAATTTACCTGGCGCTCGGCCCTGACCAGGAAGCGCCGGCGGTGGCGGCCCCGCAGGACCGCGAGCGGCGCCGGCGCCGGACCGAGGACGGCGACGCCTGGCAATTGCGGTGCGGCGCGAGCGAGCGCCCGGGCGGCAAAATCGGCGGCTTCGGGATCGGCCGCGCTGACGATCAGCGCCGCGAGCCGGCCAAAGGGCGGCAGCCCGGCCTCCCGGCGCGCCGCCGCCTCGGCTTCGAGAAAGCGGTCGCGGTCGCCCGACGCCAGCGCCTTCATGACCGACTGGTCCGGCATAAAGGTCTGGATCAGCACCCTCCCCCTGCGCTCGGCGCGGCCGGCGCGGCCGCCGACCTGGTGCAGCAGCTGGAAGGTCCGCTCCGCCGCCCGCAAATCGCCGCCGACAAGGCCGAGATCGGCATCGACGACGCCGACCAAGGTCAGCATCGGAAAATGGTGACCCTTGGCGACAATCTGCGTCCCGATCAGCACATCATAGCGGCGCTCGGTCATTGCCTGCGCCAACTCCGCTGCGGCGCGCGGTCCGGGCAAGAGGTCGCTGACCATCAACGCGGTGCGCGCCGACGGGAAGCGCGCCGACACCTCCTCTGTCAGCCGCTCGACCCCCGGCCCGCACGGCACCAGGGCGCCCGCTATCATGCATTCCGGGCACAGCGGCGGCACCGTTTCGGCGTGGCCGCAGTGATGGCATAAGAGCCGCCGGGTAAAGCGGTGTTCGACCAGCCAGGCGCTGCAATTCGGGCACTGGAAACGGTGGCCGCAGGCACGGCACAGGGTCAGCGGCGCGTAGCCGCGGC
>DATKHX010000292.1:0-3645 GCA_035510075.1 Allostellaceae bacterium | reverse complement strand
ATCCGCCTCTATCGTGTTGCCGAGCTTGCTCTGGTCGATTGCTCTTCCGCTTTCGGGGAAGCGCCAACTCCCAAGAGCCCGATCGGCATCGGTCGGGCTCCGGTAGACTTTGAACTCGATGTACCGGGCGCCGCCTGCCTCTTCCTTCCCGTCGATGACCGCAACCACAGCCAACTCCTCCATGCCGATGCCGTAGGATGTGCTGCGGAAGGTGCGATCACGAAACCGCCGGGTCGCAACCCAAGGAAGTACTGGTCGGAGTGAGAGGATTTGAACCTCCGGCCCCTGCCTCCCGAAAGCAGTGCTCTACCAGGCTGAGCTACACTCCGCCGACCGGGCGCCGTCTATACCGCCAACGCCGCCCTCGCGCAAGGCGGCGAGCTTCGGGCGCAACACTCATATGGTGAGCGATAACGGGATTGGCGACGGGCGCCGCGCTGCGTAGCGCGCGACGGCGCGTCAAAACCTGCGGTCGCCGGCAAAGGCGGCCGCGGCAATCAAGGCGCGGCGTTCGGGGCCGTCGGCGAACGGCGCCAGGGCGCGGGTTGCGGCTGCGGCATAGGTGCGGGCGCGCGCCAAGGTCTCGGCGAGCGCGCCGCGGCATTCGACCAGGTGGATCGCGCGTTCGAGGTCGCCCGGCTGCTGATCGAGCTCTTCGAGCGTGCGCCGCCAGAACCCGCGTTCGTCCTCGTCGCCGCGGCTAAAGGCGAGCAGCACCGGCAGGGTCACCTTGCCGTCGCGGAAATCGTCGCCGACGCTTTTGCCGAGCTCGGATTGGCGCGCCGAAAAGTCGAGCATGTCGTCGACCAGCTGAAAAGCGGTTCCAAGATTGCGGCCGAACCGGTCGAGCGCCTCTTCCTCCTTGGGCGAACGCTCGGCGAGCACCGCGCCGATACGGCTTGCGGCGGCGAACAATTCGGCGGTTTTCGATTGGATGACCGCGAGATAGTCGGCTTCCGTCGTCGCCGTGTTGCCGGTCGTCATCAGCTGCATGACCTCGCCCTCGGCGATGATCGCCGAGGCCCGCGACAGGATTTCGAGCACCCGCAGCGAACCGTCGGCGACCATCAGCTCGAAGGACCGGCTGAACAGGAAATCGCCAACCAGAACCGCCGGCTTGTTGCCCCACACCGCATTGGCGGTGTCGCGGCCGCGGCGCAGATCGCTCGCATCGACGACGTCATCGTGCAACAGGGTCGCGGTGTGGATGAACTCGACCGCGGCGGCAAGGGCGATGTGGCGGTCGCCGCGATAGCCGCACATCCGGGCGCAGCCGAGGGTGAGCATCGGCCGCAGCCGCTTACCGCCGCCGGCGACGATGTGGCTCGCGAGCCGCGGGATCAGCGCCACCGGGCTTTGCATGCGTTCGAGGATCAGCCGGTTGACGCCCTCGAGGTCGCTCTTCAGGAGCCGAGACAGCGGGTCGAGCGAAGCTTGCGGCACCGTGCGCACTTGCTCGACACCCGCCACCAGCGCCACCCGTTTCTCCCGCATGTCCGCGTCGTGGCCCGGTCGGCGATCCGATCGGCTTGACGCGCCTGGACGCGAACGAGCATAGAATGACGAGCCCGCGGGTCAAGGGCTGCCCTGCTCGACCTTTCGCGAGGTCGGCGCAAAGACGGACGCGATGAAGGAACTGCTGCGCACCAACAACCCCGTCCGGCTTTCCTGGCTGCAGGCTCTATTGACCGATTCCGGGATCGAGAGCGTGGTGCTCGACCACCATACCAGCCTGGTCGAAGGCAGTATCGGCGCGATCCCGCGGCGCCTGATGGTGGCCGACCGCGATCTCATTCGCGCCCGAGCGTTGCTCGCGCAAACCGGCGAGGATGCCCGGTGAGCGGATCGCCGGCCGCTGCCGAACCGGCCTTTACCGAGGACCGGTTGCTCGGCGGCCGGGTGCGGCTGCGCCAGCCGGCCGAAGGCTATCGCGTCGCGATCGACCCGGTGTTTCTCGCCGCGGCGGTGCCGGCCGAGCCGCATCAGCTGGTGCTCGATGTCGGTTGCGGCGCCGGTGCGGCGATGCTGTGCTTGGCGGCGCGGGTGCCGCACAGCCGCGTCGTCGGGCTCGAAACACAGCGCGACCTGGTTCGCCTCGCCGGCGACAACGCGATCCTCAACGCGATGGAGGCGCGCGTCTCGGTCATGATCGGCGATCTCTTGCGCCCGCCGCCGCGGCTGTCGCCGGGTGCCTTCGACCATGTCATGGCCAATCCGCCCTACAACGAGCGCGGTCGAGCGCCCTCCACGGGGACCGCGGGCAAGACCAGCGCCACGGTCGAGGGCGACGCCGACCTTGCGGCGTGGGTCAGGTTCGCGCTGGCGATGGTGCGCCCCAAGGGCACGGTGACCTTTATACACCGCGCCGACCGCATCGACGCGCTGCTCGGCGAGATCGCGGGACGGGCGGGCGAAGTCGTGGTGTTTCCGCTGTGGCCCGGAGAGGACCGGCCGGCGAGCCGAATTCTGGTCAGCGCGCGCAAGCAGGTCGCGGCACCGGCGCGCCTGGCGCCTGGGCTGGTTTTGCACCGGCCGGACGGCAGGCCGACCGACCGCGCCGAGGGCGTGCTGCGGGAGGGCAGGGGACTCGAACTGTAACTCGGCGCGGTAGTCTCGGAGGGTCGGGCTCCCCATCTGGGGACGGTATGAGTATTCGCGACCATCTCGATGTCGAGCGGCTGTGGCGGCGTGGGCCGGTGGTCTCGGTGCTGCGCTTCGAGGGCGTCATCATGCCGCGGGCGCGACGCAACGCGATCTCGCTGGCGAGCCACGCGGCGGCGATCGAGCGGGCGTTTCGCGTTCCTGGATTGGTGGCGGTCGCGATCGTCGTCAATTCGCCGGGCGGCGCGCCGGTTCAGTCAGCGTTGCTTTATCGGCGTATCCGCCAGCAGGCTGATGAAAAAGGTGTACCCGTAATCGCCTTTGCCGAGGATGTGGCGGCCTCGGGTGGCTATTGGCTGGCCCTCGCCGGCGACGAGATCTTTGGCGAGGAGACCTCCCTCGTCGGCTCGATCGGCGTGATCAGCGGCGGCTTTGGGCTGCACGAGCTGATGAACCGGCTCGGCGTCGAGCGCCGGCTTTACACCGCGGGAACGCACAAATCCTTGCTCGACCCGTTTCTGCCGGTGAACCCGGAGGATGTCGAGCGTTTGACCGTCCTGCAGCAAGACATTCATCGGTCATTCAAGGATCATGTCCGCCAGCGCCGCGCCGGCAAGATCGACGCCGCCGATGAGGACCTGTTCAACGGCGACGTGCTGACCGGGCACATGGCGGCTGAGCGCGGGCTGATCGACGGCATCGGCGAATTGCGCTCGGTGATGCGTTCTCGCTATGGCGAGAACGTGCGGCTGCGCGCGATCGCGGCGGAGCGGCGGCGGCCGATCTGGGGGCGACTGCCCTTTGTCGCGCGCGAGCCCGCCGACATGATTGGCGATCTCGCCGATTGGATTGAAGCGCGCGTGTTGTGGAGCCGGTTTGGGTTGTGAGAGCGCGGGACTATCGGGCAAGCCCCTCGCGGCCCGCTGCCGGCAAGTGAGGTGACGCAGAGGTGGTGGCAGCGCGCTTTGCGCATGCCCGCGGCACTTCTTGACCCGGTTTCGGGGAGGCCGGTAAACCTCGGCGATGTTCGAATTTCCCAAGCTC
>DATKHX010000291.1:0-11758 GCA_035510075.1 Allostellaceae bacterium | reverse complement strand
CGGATATTGCCGAGCCCGCCGATCGCGACAACGATCAGAAAGTAGACCAGGTTGTCGAGCGCGTAGCCGGGGGCGATCGTGATCAGCGATGCGCCGAGGCCGCCGCCGAGTGCCGCAAGGCCGCTGCCGAGCGCAAAGGTCAGGCCGAACAGGCGAGAGGTGTCGATGCCGATCGACTGCGCCATGCGCAGATTGTCGACCGCGGCGCGGATCTTAGCCCCGACCCGGCTGCGCTCGATCCCCAGCCACAGCACCGTCACCAGCACGGCGCCGCAGACGATCAGCAGCAGGTCATAAGCCGGCACCTCGCCAAACCCGAGCCGCACCCCCCCGTTCAAAGCCGGCGGCAAGCGCAGCGGCTGCTGCAACGCCCCGCGGAGATATTGCGCGGCAGCTCCCGACATAAAGACGAGCCCCATCGTCAGCAATACCTGGTCGAGCTCGTCGCCGCCATACAGCCGGCGATACAGCAGCCGTTCGATCGGCAGGCTGGCCAATGCCACCGCCGCCGTCGCGGCGGCGAGCGCCATCGGCAACGGCATGCCGTAATCATTCATCAGGCCGGTCAGGATATAGCCGCCCGTCATCGCGAACACGCCATGCGCCAGGTTGACGAACCCCATCATCCCCATCGTTACCGACAGACCGACCGAGATCAGGTACAGCACCATCGCAAAAGCGATGCCGTGAAAGCCGATCGAGAAAGCGGTGAGGAGCGCGCCGTGCATGCCGCTCGGGACTGTCGAAGCCGCTGCGGCTCTCTCGGATCAGGTTATTTCGGCGGGTTCAGCTCCTTCCACGGGTCCTTGACCATCGGGATCGTCTGGATTTCGACATCGGCGAGCTTGCCGCCGACTTTTTCGACGCGGCGGATATAGATGTTCTGGACGATGTCGCGGGTCATGGGATCGATTTCGATCGGACCGCGCGGGCTGTCGGGGTCTTTCCAGTTCTTGAAAAACGCCATCGCCTGGTCGGCGGTGAATTCGCCTTTGGTCGCCTTGATCAGATCGAAGATCATCGCCATCCCGTCCCAACCGTCGACCGAAAAGAAATCGGGGATCACCTTGTCGCCATAAGCGGTTTTCCAGGCGGCGAGAAAGGCGGCGTTGGCCGGCCGTTTCGCATCAACCGAATAATTCCCCGAAGTGACGAGCCCAATTGCGGCATTCCCGATAATTGGTATTTGCTCGTCAGGAAGCAGGTCCTGGGTCGAAGTGACGTTGATGCCGGCTTCGCGCAGACCCAGATCCTTGACCGCCTTCATGATCGCCACCGCCTGCTCCTGCGCCGGGACCCACAAAAAGGCGACATCGGGCTTGGCATTCTTGACGCGCTGGATAAAAGGCACGAAGTCGGGATTGGCCGGCGGAAACCGGTCGGCGCCGATGATCTTGCCGCCGCCATCGGTAAACCCCTTGGTAAAGGCCGCCTCGGCATCGTGCCCGGCGATAAAATCGGTGACCGCCGTATAGGCGGTTTTCCAGCCTTGCTGGGCGGCCCACTTTCCGATCGGATAGCCTTCCTGCCACAGGGTGAACGAAACCCGCACAAAGTAGGGCGACAGCCGCGGGATCGCGACCCCCGCGGCATTTGTGTCGACGAACGGCACCTTGGCCTCGGCGGTCAACGGCGTTACCGCGGCGGCGACCGGCGACAGGATCACGCCCGCCAGCAGATTCACCTGGTCGCGCGCGATCAGGTCCTGCGCGAGCCGCTTGCCGACATCGGGCTTGGAGGTGTCGTCGCGCTTGATCAAATCGATTTTGACGCCGGCCGGCAGGTCCTTTTCGTGCAGCTTGACATAAAGGTCGATGCCCTTCTGCATCTGGTCGGCGGCCTGCGCGACAAACCCCGAATAGCTGTTGATGATCCCGATCTTGACGGTTTGCGCCGACAATTCTGCCGGTGAAAGTGCAAGTACCGCGGCGACGAGCGCCGTTGCCGTCGAACCCAAATATCCGCGCGCCATCGCCAGCCGCTCCCTGCTGCTTTTCTGCCGCACCCTAGCACAGACCGCGGCTGGTTCCGCCACCTCGACCGACAAGCCCTCGGCGCTTTCGCCCGGGGATCATCCTTGCGGGTGGGTAAAGCGCAGGATCAGACCGGCCGCACCCTTGGTGTGGCCCTTGAGCGCGGCGAACAGCTCGTCGCGGGTCATTCCCGATTGCAACGCCTTCGGATCGAGATCGGTCGCGATCAGGGTCAAGGTGTAGTGATGCCAGTCGCCCGCCGGCGTGCACGGCCCGAAATAGGTCGCCTTTCCCATCGTGCTCTTGCCGCCGACATACTTGTCGGAGGGCTTGCTGAGCTCGCCCTCGGCAAACCCGTCGACCGAAGCCGGGATGTCGTAGGTGACCATGTGCACCACGCCCAGCCCGCCGCGCCCCTCCGGATCGACCATGATCAATGCAAAGCTCTTGGTTCCCGCAGGCGGGTTCGACCAGGCGAGCGGCGGCGAGACGTTGTCGCCGACGCAATTCGGGTTCGACTTGTTGTCACCCGCGTTCTTGGCCGCGATCTTGGCATTGTCCTCGTACGCCGGCGAGGTCAGCTTGAAAGGCTCGGCGGCCGTAACGGCGGGTCCAGCGCACAACAGGACCGACAGGCAGCCGGCTGCGATCAGAGCATTTTTAGCACCGAGTCTCATAAGCTTTCCCTCCCGCTTCGCTATCGCACTAAAGACCATAGCGATCCGAGCTCGGCAAAGCGAGCAGGGGGCGGCGCGCCGCTTCTGTTTCGGCGCCGGTTGCAAAGGCGGTATCTTGGTTGTGTGGGAAGCAAGGAGGGACCGCATGGCGGCATCGCCACAACCGACCCAATGGGGGCGGAGCATCGAGCGGCCGAACGAGGCTTGGCTCGCCACGCAGGCGCCGGAGCCGATCCTCGACGCCGATTTGCCGATCGTCGACCCGCACCATCATTTCTGGGATCGGGCGGCCGAACGTCCCGGCCATCGCTATCTGCTCGAAGAGCTGCTCGCCGACATCGATACCGGTCACAACATCGAAGCGACCGTGTTTCTCGAATGCCGCTCGATGTACCGCGCCGGCGGCCCGCCCGAACTGCGCCCGGTCGGCGAGACCGAATTCGTCGCCGGGCTCGCGGCGATGAGCGCCAGCGGCGGCTACGGCAAGACCAGGGTCGCCGCCGGCATCGTCGGCTTTGCCGACCTGACCTTGGGCGAGCGGGTCGAGCCGGTGCTCGAAATGCACATCCGCGCCGGCGGCGGCCGCTTTCGCGGGGTGCGCCATTCGGCCGGCTGGGACGAGAGCGACGCGATCGGCAACAGCCGTGCCGACATGCAGCCGCATTTCTACCAGCGGGCGGATTTCCGTGCCGGCCTCGGCCGGCTCGCCGCTCGCGGCCTGTCGTTCGACGCCTGGCTTTATCATCCGCAGCTCGCCGATGTCGTCGAGCTGGCGCGCGCGTTCCCTGCGGCGCCGATCGTCATGGGCCATGTCGGCGGCGTCCTCGGCTATGGCCCTTATGCCGGCAAAAATGACGAGGTGTTCGCCCAATGGCAGCGGTCGATGGCCGACCTTGCCGCCTGCCCCAACGTCGTCGTCAAGCTCGGCGGCCAGATGCGGCGGCTCGCCGCCTTCGATTACGGCGCCGCGGCGACGCCGCCCTCCTCGGAGCAGCTGGCGCAATATTGGCGCCCCTATATGGAGTCTTGCATCGAGCTCTTCGGCGCCCATCGCTGCATGTTCGAGAGCAATTTCCCGGTCGAGAAAATCGGCACCGGCTACGCCGTGCTGTGGAACGCCTTCAAGCGCATCGCCGCGTCGGCCTCGCTGGCCGAGAAGCGCGACCTCTTCGCCGGCACCGCGCGCCGCTTCTATCGGCTGGATCAAAGCGAGGTATGATGAGTCGAAAAGCTCGAGTGGGGCTATTGTCGATACGGTAGGCGTCGACGCGAGATCAGGCGAACACGTTGGGCTCCGCCGAATGACGATCGGGTTTGAGGTAGTGGCGCGGGAGGGTGCCGCGCGGCGCGGGCGGCTGGTGACTGCGCATGGCGCGGTCGAGACGCCGGTGTTTATGCCGGTGGGGACCGCCGCCACGGTCAAGGCGATGACCGCCGAGGGGGTGGCGGCGACCGGAGCGCGGCTCGTGCTCGGCAACACTTATCACCTGATGCTGCGGCCGGGCGCCGAGCGGATCGCGGCTCTCGGCGGGCTGCACAATTTTATGAACTGGCCCTATGCGATCCTGACCGATTCCGGCGGGTTCCAGGTCATGTCGCTCGCCAAGCTCCGGAAGATCGCCGAGGACGGCGTTACCTTCCGCTCGCATCTCGACGGCAGCGCGCATCTCTTGACGCCGGAGCGGTCGGTCGAAATCCAGCGCTTGCTCGGTGCCGATGTGACGATGGCGCTCGACGAATGCACCCCCTATCCGTCCGCGCCGGACACGGTCGAGCGATCGATGGAATTGTCGCTGCGCTGGGCCGAGCGCTCCCGGCGCGCGTTCGTCGAGCGGCCGGGCCACGGGATTTTCGGCATCGTCCAGGGCGGGGTTCATCCCGATCTACGGCGGCACTCGGCGACGCGCCTCAACGAGATCGGGTTTGACGGATACGCGGTGGGCGGTCTTGCGATCGGCGAGGGCCAGGCGACGACTTTCGCCGTGCTCGACGCAACCGTGCCGGCGCTCCCGGCGGGCCGGCCGCGCTACCTGATGGGAGTCGGCAAGCCCGCCGATCTCGTCGGCGCGGTCATGCGCGGCATCGACATGTTCGATTGCGTATTGCCGACGCGCTCGGGGCGCACCGCGCAGGCCTTCACCCGCCGCGGCTCGCTCAATTTGCGCAACGCGCGCCATGCCGACGATACCGCTCCGCTCGACCGCGAATGCGCCTGCCCGGCTTGCACCGGCTACAGCCGGGCCTATCTGCATCATCTCTGCCGCAGCGGCGAGATCCTCGGCGCGATGCTGCTGACCGCACATAATTTACATTATTATGCCGATCTGATGGCGGCGATGCGGCAGGCGATCGAACACAACGCGCTTGCCGATTTCGCCGCCGCCTTTGCCGGGGCGCAGATGCCGTCCGCGCGCGAGACGAGCGAATGACCAAAACGCCCAACCTGACCCAGCTCGGCCGCCCGACCCGACTGCCGCAATCGCCGGCCGAGGCGGTGCTCGAAACCGTGCCGAACCCACATCCGGGGCTGCTCTACCTGGTGCGGCTCACCTGCCCCGAATTCACTTCGCTGTGCCCGGTGACCGGCCAGCCCGATTTCGCCCATTTTGTCATCGACTACGCGCCCGAGGCGGCGATCCTCGAAAGCAAGTCGCTGAAGCTCTATCTCGGCGCGTTCCGCAACCACGCCGCTTTTCACGAGGACTGCACCCTGGCGATCGCCCGCCGTCTGGCCGAGACCCTCGAGCCGCGCTGGCTGCGGATCGGCGGCTATTGGTATCCGCGCGGCGGCATCCCGATCGACGTGTTCTACCAGACCGCGGCACCACCTGCCGGCCTGTGGCTGCCCGATCCCGGCGTGCCGCCCTACCGCGGCCGCGGCTGAACACTCCCGCGCCGATGACGCTGGCAGGCAGCAATAACCTATCGTCACCCCCGCGAAGGCGGGGGCCCAGGGCGAGCGCTACCACCTTGGAGCCCCTGGATTCCCGATTTCGCAGGAACGACGGAAAGCAGCCTACGAGCGCACCCTTCAACATCCGCGAGGCGATCCGCGACCGGGCGTTGGCCTTGGGGTTCGACGCGGTCGGGTTTGCCGCCGCCCATCTCGACGACGAGGCCCGCAAAGATTTGCGCGAATTCGTCGCGCGCGGCTATCACGGCGACATGGGCTGGCTCGCCGATACCGCCGAGCGGCGCGGCGACCCGCAGGCGTTGTGGCCCGAGGCGCGCACCGTCGTCGTGCTCGGGGTCAACTACGCGCCCGAGGGCGACCCCTTGGCGCTCGCGGCCGATTCCGAGGCCGGCGCCGTCTCGGTCTATGCCCGCGGCCGCGACTACCACGACACCCTGAAGCGCCGGCTGAAGGCGCTGGCGCGTTGGATCGACGCAGAATGGCCGGGGGCACTGAAACTATTCGTCGACACCGCGCCGGTCATGGAAAAGCCGCTGGGGCAGCAGGCCGGGATCGGCTGGCAAGGGAAGCACACAAATCTCGTGTCGCGCGAATTCGGCTCGTGGCTGTTCCTCGGCGAGATTTATCTGAGCCTCGAGCTCAAACCCGACCGGCCCGAAGCCGACCATTGCGGCGCGTGCAGCCGATGTCTCGACATCTGCCCGACCGCGGCGTTCCCGGCGCCATACCGGCTCGACGCGCGGCGCTGCATCTCGTATCTGACGATCGAGCACAAGGGAACGATCCCCATCGAGCTGCGCCCCTTGATCGGCAACCGCATCTATGGCTGCGACGATTGTCTCGCGGTCTGCCCGTGGAACAAATTCGCGCGGACGACGCATGAGCCCGATTTTCTGCCGCGAGCAGCCCTGACCGCCCCTCACCTCGCCGCGCTCGCCGCGCTCGACGATGCCGGTTTCCGCCGGATGTTCGCCGGATCGGCGATCAAGCGCATCGGCCGCGACCGCTTCCTGCGCAACGTGCTGACCGCGATCGGCAACGCCGGGCCCGGCCACGGCGGGCTGCTCGCCGCCGCCCGGCGCTGTCTCGACGACGGGGCACCGCTGGTGCGCGCCGCCGCCGCATGGGCGTTTTCCCGGCTCTCGCCACAGGCGTTCCCGGCCGAGCGCGAGCGTCATCTCGCCGCCGAGCCCGACCCGCTCGTCCGCGCCGAATGGGAACGCGAGGCGCTCGGGCCGTGACGCACGGCGATGGTTGCGTTCGGCGTATTCGCCCGGCACACTCCGCCACGCAATCGAACGACGGACCCGCAATGCGAATACTCTGCCTCGATGTACTGCTCTGCCTGATCGCCGCGGGCTGCACGCCCTACATCCCGATCAAGGACGAATTCGGGGTCAGCGCGCTTAGTCCTGCCGGCGAGATTCCACCCGAATTTGCTGCGTTCAACCGGTACGATCCTCGGATCAACCCGCTGCTCGTCGATCAGTTGTGCGCCACGCCCTATCAGGTGGAAGCGGTCAAGGCGCTCGACGCAGCGCCGGGCGAAATTCTCGCCGCTCAAGCCCGGTGCGAAACCTATAGGCCGTTCTTCGCCGATATTGTTCCGCAAGCTGTGAGGTAGCCGACGACTGACGCTGTGTCGGCGGCGGATTCTACATCCAACGGGTGGGACCGCCGGCACGCGGCGCGCCTCCCCCTCACGATCGATTTTGATCGCGCGCGGCGCGGGCGCCCCGCCCCCCGAACTGCCGCTTGACGCGACGGGCGACAACCGCGCGGCGGTGGCGGCGCCCCAGCCGGAGCAACAAAAACCCCGCCGCCAGCAGGCCAAGTGCAGCCAGCACCGGGACCGCATCCTCGAAGAGGAGGTCGTCGTCGGCGACCGAAGGCGGCGTTGAATCGACTGTGCCGGTCGGCGCCGTGACCAAATCGCCGATCAGATCGATCGACACGCCACCCGACACGGAAGCGAAATCCTCGGATGGCGACGGCGTCCCGCCAAGGCCCAAGACGGTTGTACCCGCCAGCGTCCCGAGAGGCTCGCCATCGACACTGTCGGCCGCTTCGGAGGTGAAATCAAGCGACGGAAAAACGACCGCGCGCCTGTTGTCTGGCGGATTGACGCCATTGACGGCGGGGCCGCCGATGACCCCCTCGTCGTCGATGCCGGGAATGCGGATGGCGCGCGCCGGCGCCGGGAACCATTCGCCGAGCGTCGCCGCATCCGCGAAATCGGCATCGGCCGCGAAAGGGGGGCCGCCGGAGCCCGTGAACCCGTCCACAATCGGCGCGGCGGGCAAAGCGCCACCGGCGCAGACCACCGCCCCCGCCAAAAGGACGGCGCTGACCAGCAATTTGCCTTGGGTCATGTTGCCGATGTCTCGCCGAGAAAGCTTTTGCGCTGTCGATCCCGCGCACAAGATCCATGCCGACATAAAGCGCGACGACGGTTAAGCATTTGCTGCAAAGGAAAACGTCCCTATATTCCGCGATCTTGTGTCTGACCGGATCTGCGCCGTCGAATGACAAAAACAGCGGTCGATATTGTCGGCATCGGCAACGCGATTGTCGATGTTACCGCCCGCGCGGACGAGGCGTTTCTCGAAAAGGAGGCGCTAATCAAGGGGGCGATGGCCTTGATCGACGCCGAGCGCGCCGAGGCGCTTTATCGGATCATGGGGCCGGGGATCGAGAGCTCGGGCGGATCGGCTGGCAACACGATGGCCGGCATCGCGTCGCTCGGCGGCAGCGGCGCGTATATCGGCAAGGTGCGCGACGACTTGCTGGGCGAGGTCTTTCGCCACGATCTGACCGCCCAGGGCGTGCACTTCGAGACGCCGCCGGCGACGAGCGGCCCCGGCACCGCGCGCTGCCTGATCCTCGTCACGCCGGACGGCCAGCGCACCTTGAACACCTATCTCGGCGCCTGCGTGGCACTCGGACCCGACGACATCGACGCCGAGATCGTCGGCGCCGCGCAAGTGACGTATCTCGAAGGCTATTTGTTCGACCCGCCGCTGGCGCAGCAGGCGTTCCTCAAGGCGGCGGCTATCGCCCATGCCGCCGGGCATAAGGTCGCGCTGTCTCTCTCCGACCCGTTTTGCGTCGAGCGCCATCGCGCCGCGTTCCGCGACCTCGTCGACGGCCATGTCGACATCCTGTTCGCCAACGAAGCGGAAATCTGCTCGCTCTACGAGACCGATGACTTCGCCGCCGCCGCCGCCGCGGTGCGCGGCCATGTCGCGATCGCGGCATTGACCCGCAGCGCGCTCGGCAGCGTCATTTTGGCCGACGGCGCGGAGCACCGCGTCGCCGCGGCGCCGGTGGCGCGCGTTGTCGACACGACCGGCGCCGGTGATCTCTATGCCAGCGGTTTCCTCCACGGCTTGACCCGCGGCTTGGGCCTTCCCACTTGCGGAGGGATCGGTAGTCTGTGCGCCGCCGAGATCATCAGCCATTTCGGCGCCCGGCCCGAACGCGATCTGTCGCAGCTCGTCGCCGAAGCCGGTCTCGCCTGAACATCGCAAATCGCCTTGGCCGCCGGCCGGGGAGCCGGCAGGTTTCCGTATGGACATCCGCAACATCGCGATCATTGCCCATGTCGATCACGGCAAGACCACCCTGGTCGACGCAATGCTGCGCCAATCGGGCGCCTTTCGCGCCAATCAGCAAGTAGCCGACCGGGCGCTCGATTCGAACGAGCTCGAACGCGAGCGCGGCATCACGATCCTGGCGAAATGCACCTCGGTCGTGTGGCAGGGTGTCCGGATCAACATCGTCGACACACCGGGGCATGCCGATTTCGGCGGCGAGGTCGAACGCATCCTGAGCATGGTGGACGGCGTCCTGGTGTTGGTCGACGCCGCCGAAGGGCCGATGCCGCAAACCAAGTTCGTGCTCGCGAAGGCATTGCGTCGCGGGCTGTGCCCGATCGTCCTGATCAACAAGCTCGACCGCCCGGACGCGCGCGCGGGCGAAGTCCACAACGAGGTCTTCGACCTGTTCGCCGCCCTCGACGCGAGCGAGGCCCAGCTCGATTTTCCAACTTTGTTCACTTCCGGCCGCAGCGGCTGGGCGGTGAGCGATCCGGACGCGCCGCGCCGCGACCTCGCACCGTTGTTCGATTTGATCCTGTCGCACGTGCCGCCGCCGCGGGCCGATCCCGCGGCACCCTTTGCGATGCTGGCGACGACCTTGGATTACGACCCCTATCTCGGCCGGGTCTTGACCGGGCTCATTCATTCCGGGTCCGCGCGGCTCAACATGCCGGTCAAGTCCTTGGGCCGCGACGGCCGGGTCGTCGAGCAGGCGCGGCTGACCAAGTTGCAGGCGTTTCGCGGCCTCGAACGGCGCCCGATCGAGGAGGCGGGAGCGGGCGACATCATCGCCGTCGCCGGGCTGGCGCTCACCACGGTCGCCGACACGATCTGCGCGCCCGAGGTCGAGGAGCCGCTGCCGGCCGACCCGATCGACCCGCCGACCTTGGCGATGACCTTTTCGGTCAACGACAGCCCGCTCGCCGGGCGCGAAGGAACGAAGGTGACCTCGCGGATGATTGGCGAGCGCCTCTACCGCGAGGCCGAGGGAAATGTTGCGATCCGCGTTACCCAAAGCGGGCAAAGGGAAGCGTTCGAGGTCGCCGGGCGCGGCGAATTGCAGCTCGGCGTCTTGATCGAGACGATGCGCCGCGAGGGCTACGAATTGTCGATCTCGCGCCCGCGGGTGCTGTTCACCAGCGATCGCGCCACCGGCCGCCGGCTCGAACCAATCGAGGAGGTCGTCGTCGATGTCGACGAGGAGTTTGCCGGGATCGTCGTCGACAAGCTCGCCCGCCGCAAGGCCGAGATGCAGGAGATGCGGCCTTCCGGCGGCGGCAAGCTGCGGCTGACCTTTTTCGGGCCGACGCGGGGGTTGATCGGCTATCAGGGTGAGTTTTTGACCGACACCCGCGGCACCGGGGTGATGAGCCGCCTGTTCCACAGTTACGCCCCGCACAAGGGGCCGCTCGAGGGACGGCGCAACGGCGTCCTGGTGTCGACCGCCGACGGGGTGGCGATCGCCTATGCGCTGTGGAACCTCGAGGAGCGCGGGCCGATGTTCATCGAGCCGGGTGCCCAGATTTACGAGGGGATGATCATCGGCGCCCACACCCGCGGCAACGACCTCGACGTGAACCCGGCCAAGGGCAAGCAGTTGACCAACATCCGCACCACGTCCAAGGACGAGGCGGTGCGGCTGACCCCGCCGATCGCGATGAGCCTCGAACAGGCGGTCGCCTATGTCGGCGACGACGAGCTCGTCGAAGTAACCCCGAAATCGATCCGGCTGCGCAAGCGGCTGCTCGACCCGAACCTGCGCAAGCGCGCCGCCCGCGCCGCCGCCGCCGCGGAGTGACATTCTTTGTAAGGGAACAAATGACCGACAGCCGGCTTGATTTAAATAATCGAACGTTGTGCCAGCTTTACGAGACGTTCCAAAATCAGCGCAGCACCATCGGCGAAATATATTTAGGCGTTCCTTACCACGACTTTATCGACAATAAGAAATATTGTGGGTCTGCGTTTCCTGCGATCACGTTGGCATCAGAGCACATCATTACTGTGACGAATATTGTAAATAGGTTCCATTATGATCTTCACTCATTCATCTCTTGGTCCAGGGTGTTCGAAGAGATTTCGGAAGATGAGAAGCTAATGGCGCTCGTCGAGTTTGTAATCCCGGTGTCAAACCAATGTTTATCCGCGCCGTATTTGATCAAGCAAACCTTAATCAAATCGATATGCATACTTTCACACCAAGCCAATCGATTTTTCATTGATAATTGGACCGATGAATCTTTAAAGCCGGACAGGAAACATGACTTTAACCATGCAAAGACCCTCGCTCGGCATTTCTGCACGTGGCCCGTAATAGAAGACGCACTTGCTCATCTAAATAGTAAGGAGTTTATAGACGCTTCTGATGATTATAGAAGAAAATTCAATCACGGCTTTCCCAGACGTATCGAATACGGCCATTCGATGATTATAGAGCGGGTGGAGGACGCGCCATGCCTCCCGAATCTTGACTTATTGAACGCGCCGGCGGATATGATCGCTATTTTTAACATGATTGCCGAAAGCTGCAAAAACGCCTCATGGTACGGAATACGAAACGCACCGCCTCTCTATATCAGAGACTTGGTTCCCACA
>DATKHX010000290.1:0-3198 GCA_035510075.1 Allostellaceae bacterium | reverse complement strand
TCCGGCCGGCCGACGACCTCGGTCACCGCCGCGAACATCTCCGGGTTGTCCGGCGGGATGATCATGTAGACGTAGTCGTTGCGCCCGGCGCCGGCGCAGCGCACCAGGTCCGACCAGCCGCCGGTCGCCGAGCGGTTGCCGGTGCGTTCGAGCGGTTGGCCCGTCGCCAACGTGCCGGTGTACTTGACGCGAGTCAGGTTAAGCACCGCCTCCTGCATCGCCACCTCCACGAGCTGGCCGCGCCCGGTCTGCCCGCGCTGTACCAGGGCCGCGAGGATCGCGATCGCCAGATGCATGCCGGTGCCCGAATCGCCGATATTGGCGCCGTTGACCATGGGCGGGCCGTCGGCTTCGCCGGTGACGCTCATCGCACCCGAGGTCGCCTGCGCCACCGGTTCGAAGCATTTGAAGCCGCTATACGGGCCATAGGAGCCGAAGCCCTTGACCGAGGCGTAGATCGCGCGCGGATTGAGCTTGTGCACCGCCTCCCAGCCGAGCCCGAGCCGCTCCATGACGCCCGGCCCGAGATTCTCGGCGACGATGTCGCATTCGGCGACGAGGCGGCGGGCGATCTCCTTGCCCTCGTCGGTCTTCAAGTCGAGGACGACGCTGCGCTTCGAGCTGTTGAGCAGCAGAAAAAAGAAGCTGTCGAGGTCGGGATTGTCCATGTTCCATAGTCGCCGCGCTCGGTCGCCATGCGGCGGCCGCTCGATCTTGATCACATCGGCGCCGAGCCAGGCCAGCATCTGGGTGCAGGAAGGACCGGCCTGGTCGTGGGTAAAGTCGATGACGCGAATGCCTGCGAGCGCCTGGCTCATCGGAATCTCCTCTCGGTCGTGGCGGCCTGCCGGGTGCGAGGGTGGCATCATTTCGGGGGTCCGGTCCACCGCTGGTCTTAGGTTGAGGCTATCCCGTGGAAGTCGACCCTGGCCCGCGGAAATTTCGAGGGCCACGCGAGAACCCCGGTCGGCGATCCACGTTTATTGACGACTCCGGGCCATGATCGCATCAAACTTGTGGCCATGATCGCCGGGGGCGCTTCCGTAGGGCGTGACGGCCGCCACGCCGCGCGAGCTTCCTTTTTTATGCCCATCCGATCCTGATATGACGCACGACGCGAGCGAGGCGACGACCAATTCGGGAGCGCAGCGAGGATGAATCCGGCCGTGGGAGTCAACATCATGCCGAAGAGCGTCTTGTGAAGATTCCATCCGTGCGGAACAAGCCGGCCCACGGGATCGCCGTCCTCGAAACAACGAGCGTGGCGGCGACGGGCGTGTCCGGCAGTGCGACGGACGCAGCGATGATGGCGCGTTGCATCGAGTTGTCGCGCACCGCCGTGAGCAAGGGCGAATACCCCTTCGGCACGGTCATCGCCTTGGACGGTCGGATCGTGGCGGAAGGGATCAACGCGACCAACCGAAATGACGATGTGACGCGTCATGGAGAGATTATCGCTCTCTCGCATGCCCAAAGGGCGATCGGGCGCGAGCAACTGCGCCGCTGCACCCTTTATTCCAATATCGAGCCATGCGCGATGTGCGCCTACTGCATCCGCGAGGCCTGGGTCGGCCGCGTGGTCTACGCCCTCGGCTCCCCGGTCATGGGCGGCCTTTCGAGGTGGAACATTTTGCGCGACGACGGCATGTCGGACCGCATACCGGAGATCTTTGGTGCCGTGCCGGAGGTCGTGAGCGGGGTCTTGTTGAAGGAGGCTCAGCAGGTCTGGCGGGACTGGTCCCCTTTTGCCTGGGAGATGATCAAATTGCGTGGACTGTTGACAGCACCGTCCGCGCAGGAAGGTCATATCAAGGTTCAGCCCGCGCACAGCCGGTCGCTGTGGCATCTCCTCCACATCCTGTTCATGCGCGGCAGCCCGTCTCGCAATCGAATTGCGCGCTCCGTGGCACGGCGCGACGGTTTGTGAGCCCGCCAACCCGACACGGAGCATTCAGGGATGGATTCGATGTCTCGTGCGGACGATCGGGTCGATGTCACCGAGGCCGCAGGGGCGGCGGGCGCGCTCGGCCGCCGCTTCACCCCGCACGGTCGCTTCCGCCGCTTCCTGCGTCGGCTGATCCACTTCTTTGCCTATCATCTGATCCTCGCGCGGCGGCGCACTCGGATGACGCGGGCCGCGGGCTTTCGCCTGACGGTTCGCCCGACGGTATTTCATCCGCGCTATTTTCTGAGCAGCGAGTTGTTCGCCGAATTCATCGGTCGTCTCGACCTCGGCGGCAAGCGCGTCCTCGACGTCGGTACCGGGTCGGGCGTTCTGGCGCTCGCAGCGGCGCGCGCCGGCGCCGAAAGCGTCATTGCCGCCGATATCAACCCGAACGCGGCGCTCTCGGCCGCCGAAAACGCGCGCGCCAATGGTGTGGGCGACCGCGTCGCCGCCCTCTGCTCGGACCTGCTTTCGGCGGTGGCACCCCGACCGCTGTTCGACGTGATCCTGTCGAGCCCGCCCAAGCACGCCGGCGAGCCGCGCGACCTCGCCGATCGCGGCTGGCATGCCGGCCCCGACTACCGCGATGTTGCAGCTTTATTCGAGCAGGCCCGCCGGCGCCTCAAACCCGACGGGCGGCTCCTGGTCATGGTTTCGTCGGATACCGACCTCGATCTCTTCGGCAGACTGATCGACCGGGCCGGCTTTCGCGCCCGGCCCGCTCTCGAACACTCCATCCTGATCGAATCGTTTATCATTTACGAATTGCTCGCCCGCTAGCGAGCGGATCCTGCGGCAAAGCAATCTCGCTACCGCTCGCGTCAAACTCGCACAAGCGTCATCGCCCGTAGCCGCGCACCTCGCGGATGGCGGCGGCGATGCGCTCGGGGCTCGGGATGTAGAGCTTTTCGAGGCTCGGCGCGAACGGCACCGGTGTGTGCGGCGCGGTCACCCGCCGGACCGGCGCCTTCAGCGCGTCGAACGCCTTGTCGGCGACGAGTGCGGCGATGTCGGCCGCCATGCCGCAGCGCGGTGTGGCCTCGTCGACGACGACGAGCCGGCCGGTGCGCTCGACGCTCTCCAAAATCGTGTCCTCGTCCAGCGGCGAGGTCGTGCGCGGGTCGATCAATTCGCACTCGATCCCTTCTCCCGCCAAGCTCTCGGCGGCCTCGCTCGCGTAATGCACCATGCGCGAGAGGGCGACGACCGTCACGTCGTCCCCGTCGCGCACGATGTTCGCTTCGCCGAAGGGG
>DATKHX010000289.1:0-3521 GCA_035510075.1 Allostellaceae bacterium | reverse complement strand
CACGGCCCACATGCCGGTGCCGAGATCGCAGATCGGCAGCCCGACCGAAGTCGGCGGGCCGTCGGCCTCGCCGGTTACATGCATGATGCCGCCCATCCCTTGGGCGATCAGGTCGAAGCCGCCCCGCCCGGCAGCGGGCCCGTCATAGCCGAGCCCCGACAGCTGGGCGTAGACGAGGCGCGGGTTGAGCGCGTGCAGGTCATCAAAGGCGAGCCCGGCGCGCGGCATCACATTCGGGCGGTAGTTCTCGACCAGCACGTCCATGCCTTCGACGAGACGCAGGAACAGCGCCTTCCCCTCGGGCTGCTTGTAGTCGAGGGTGATCCCCTTCTTGTTGCGGTTGATGTAGCGGAAATAGGGGTTGCGCTCGCTGCCGTCGCCCCAGGCGCGCACCGAATCCCCTTTCCCCGGCCGCTCGAGCTTGATCACCTCGGCGCCCATGTCGGCCAAGATCATCGTGCAGAACGGCCCCGCCATGTGCTCGGTCAGATCGAGCACCTCGAGGCCGGCGAGCGGGCCGCTTTCCTGCTCAGTCATTTCACTGCCCCGTTGTCATACTGGCAAAGGCCGGCACCTATGGCCTGTCCTCGGGCCGGCCAATGGCCGGACCCGGGGGGTGTGTGACGAAGTTTGGGTATGATTTGTCAGAATCGCGCAACTGGTCTAGCGCAAAAAAGAACCCCGCGTGAAGCGGGGCTCTCGCAGCGAATAGGGCGCGCTAGCGCTTGTCGACAGGCTTATCTTCAGGGTGCGGGCCCTTGCGCCCGGCCTCAACCGCGATTTCGGTGCTCCGTTCTTTGCTTTGGTCCGGCACGTCGCGCCCGACGGTACCTCCGCTTTTGACCCCGCGCTCGGGCTTCTTGAGGAGGTCGCCCTGACCGCCGTGGGTCTGGCCGATCTTGTCGGCGACATCACGCTTGGGCTTCTCGTCCATCCCGCGTTGCGAGCTGTGGGATTGCTCTCGATCCGCCATGATAAAACTCCGGCTGGTTTAGTCCTCGCCAACCATCCATCGCTCCTGGACGATGGCTCAGTAAGACAACCCTCGTTTGGAAGGGGCGGTTCCCAAAAGCTCTTTGATTACCGCGGAGCGGGTACGTCGATGGACCAGCGTTTATTTGTCGGCCGCCGCTCGCGTGTTGCGTGCGCCAACGGCTTCGCCCACTCCCGACTACACCGATGTTTTTTAAATGGCGCATTCAGTGATATTTCTATTGACGGGCGCACCTGTAGTTCGATTGTAAGGATTCGCAGGCGGCCCGTGCCGCTCAGACAGCGCGCCGACGCAGACACAGAAAGAAGAGATGGAAAATAGCGGAGCTGATGGCCGCCGGCGCAGCGCGGTCGGGCTCGATGACGCCGAACGGATTGCGCTGCGAGAAAAGCGCGCTAGGATCACACCCGAACGGCTCGGACAAGACCGATGGCCAAAGGATCACCTCCGTCTCACGCGGCGGCGCACGGCTTTCCCGCAACCCGCCGCGCGCGGGGCTGATCGCGCCGACGGTAGCCGAATGCCCCGACCCAGCTACCTCCACGGCGCCTGCGCGACACCGCTGATCGGCCAGACCATCGGCGCGTATTTCGACCGCACAGCGGAACAATATGGCGAGCGTGACGCTTTGATCGTTCGCCATCGGCAGATCCGTTGGAATTGGCGGGAACTGCAGCAGCGGGTCGACGATTTTGCGGCGGGCCTGATCGCGCTCGGCCTCGAACGTGGCGAGCGGGTCGGGATATGGTCGCCGAACAACGCCGAATGGGTCGTGACCCAATTCGCCACCGCCAAGGCCGGGCTGATCCTCGTCAACATCAACCCCGCCTATCGCGTGACCGAGCTCGAATACGCGTTGAACAAGTCCGGTTGCGCGGCCCTGATCACCGCGGCCCGGTTCAAGACCAGCGACTATTTGGCGATGCTCGGCGAGCTGGCGCCGGAGCTGTCGACGGCATCGCCGAATGCGCTGAGCGCGCTGCGGCTGCCGGCGCTGCGCCTCGTCATCACGATCGGCGAGGACACGGTGGCAGGTGCCCTACGCTTCGATGCCGTCTACGATCTCGCCGGCAAGGCGGAGCGCGATCGGCTCGCCGCCCTCGCCGGCCGGTTGCAGTTCGACGACCCGATCAACATCCAGTTCACGTCAGGCACCACCGGCTTTCCCAAGGGTGCGACGCTGACCCACCACAACATCCTGAACAACGGCTTCTTTATCGGCGAGGCGATGAAGCTCGGACCCGACGACCGGCTATGCATTCCGGTGCCGCTCTACCATTGCTTCGGCATGGTGCTGGGCAACCTCGCCTGCCTGACCCATGGCTCGGCGATGGTCTACCCCGGCGAGGGCTTCGACCCGCTCGCCACACTCGAAGCCGCCGAGGCCGAGCGCTGCACCGCGCTCCACGGCGTGCCGACGATGTTTATCGCCGAAATGGATCACCCCGATTTCGGCAGGTTCGACCTGTCGTCGTTGCGCACCGGGATCATGGCCGGCAGCCCGTGCCCGATCGAGGTCATGAAACGCGCGGTTGAGCGCATGCACCTCGCCGAGATCACGATCGCCTACGGCATGACCGAAACCAGCCCGGTCAGCTTTCAATCCTCGACCGACGACCCGATCGAGCGCCGGGTGGCGACCGTCGGCCGGGTGCAGCCGCATATCGAGGTCAAGATCGTCGATGCCGCAGGCCATATCGTGCCGCGCGGCGTCCCGGGCGAGCTCCTCACCCGCGGCTATTCGGTCATGCTCGGCTATTGGGACGACGAGGAGAGAACGCGCGAAGCAATCGACCCGGCGCGATGGATGAGGACCGGCGACCTCGCCACGATCGACGACGAAGGTTATTGCAACATCGTCGGCCGGATCAAGGACATGGTGATCCGCGGCGGCGAAAACGTCTATCCGCGCGAGATCGAAGAATTTTTGTACCGCCATCCGAAAATCCAGGACGTGCAGGTAGTCGGCGTGCCGGACAGGCACTATGGCGAGGAGCTGTGCGCCTGGGTGCGGCTGCACGACGGCGAGACCGCGACCGCCGAGGATATCCGTGCCTTCTGCCAGGGGCAGATCGCCCACTACAAAATCCCGCGCTACGTCAGATTCGTCGATGCCTTCCCGATGACCGTCACCGGCAAGGTCCAGAAGTTTCGGATGCGCGAAGAGACCATCGCGGAACTGGGGCTCGGCACGGAACAGACCGCGTGACGTGCTATCCAATCCGGTCCCGGCGGCTCTTGCCCTTGAGCCATGCGGCCGGCTCGCGCAGGTTCGCATCGGTAGAATCGCCATCCTCCAGCCTTGTCATCCGGCGAGGGCCGGGACCCATCTCCGCCATGGGCAGCGGCCGCAGCCTGTCCTCGGGCCGGCCCCTGGCCGGACCCGTGGGCCGGGTGTGACGAAAAGAAAGAGCAGGATCCGCCAAAGCTCCAGTGACGCCGGCGCCCCCGGTCCGGGGGCGCCTGTCGATCGGGAAGCACGTCAGGCGACTTCGCCCGCGGCTTCGTTAAAGCTTTCGAGCTGGCC
>DATKHX010000288.1:0-13296 GCA_035510075.1 Allostellaceae bacterium | reverse complement strand
ACTCTGCGGGCAAGCTGATCGGCCGCGTCCGCCTGCCCGAAGTGTGCGCCAACCTCGCTTTTGGCGGCCCCAAGCGCGACCGCCTGTTCATGGCCGCGAGCCAGTCGCTCTACATGCTGGAGGTGTCGACGCAGGGTGCAGCGCCCGGCTGACGCGGCCACCGAGCTTGCATGGAGCGAAACGGGCGCACGCCGTCCCCACCCTTCGCTCCTTCAACGCATTTATTCGCGCGGCGATCGGCAGGAATACGCGATCCCTCGCGATCGGGAACGGCGGCGGGCGCGAAGGAAAAACGACGCGCGGCCCGCGGCACGGGCTTTTTCCTCATAGCGGGTCGGCGGCCAGTCCCCGGGGCGCTGGCGCCAATCGGCCGGGCGGCGGGCGAGCCATTCGAAGGCCGGATGGCCGGTGACCCGCTCCAGCATCGACGAAAAATAATCGCGGTCGTCCGAGGCGAGGCAAAGCTCGGCTTCATCGGTCATGACCCCACCGAGCTGGTCGAGGATCTCGTTCGAGACAATGCGCCGCTTGAGGTGGCGAGCCTTGGGCCAGGGATCGGGAAACAGGATGAAGACACGGCCGATCGAAGCCGGGGGCAATGCCGCGATCAAGAGGCGCGCGTCGCGGGTCAGCAAGCGAATGTTCTCGATCTGCCGGCGCTCGATTGCCCCGAGCAATTTGGCGATCCCGTTTTCGAACACCTCGCAGCCGATAAAGCCGATATCGGAATGCGCTTCGGCCTGGGCCGCCAGATGCTCGCCGCCGCCAAAACCGATTTCGAGCCAGACCGACCGGGGCAGCCGGGGAAACAGCAGCGCGGGGTCGAGCTGGTTCGATGCCGGCAAGTCGATGGCGATCCGTGGCAGCAAACCTTCGAGCAGACCTTGCTGGCCGGCGCGCAATGGCCGGCCGCGCTTTCGCCCGTAAAGCCGCCCTCTCTGCAGCGGCTGGCCGCTCACCCGGCGATCAGCTAAAGGCTCGCCGCAGCTCGTCGACGAGATCGAGCCTCTCCCAGGAGAAACCGCCATCGGGCTCGGGGGTTCGACCAAAATGGCCATATGCCGAGGTGCGGGTATAGATCGGCCGGTTGAGCCCGAGGTGGGTGCGGATGCCGCGCGGCGAGAGATCCATCAGCTCCTGCAGCACATGGCCCAATCTCTGCTCGTCGACCGCATTTTCGGTGTCGACATAAAACGACAGCGGCTTGGCGACGCCGATCGCATAGGCGACTTGGATCGTGCAGCGCTCGGCGAGCCCCGCGCCGACGACGTTCTTGGCCAGGTAGCGCGCGGCATAGGCGGCGGAGCGGTCGACCTTGGTCGGGTCCTTGCCGGAAAACGCGCCGCCGCCATGCGGTGCCGCACCACCATAGGTGTCGACGATGATCTTGCGCCCGGTAACGCCGGCATCGCCGTCGGGTCCGCCGATCACGAACAGCCCGGTCGGATTGACGAGAAAATTCAGCTCGTCGCACATCCACTCCGGCGGCAGGGTCGAGACGACATAGGGACGAACGGCCTCGCGCACCTCCTCCTGATCGATCCGCTCGGAATGCTGGATCGAGACCACCACTTTTGTCGCCCGAACCGGCTTGCCGTCCTTATATTGCAACGTGACCTGGCTCTTCGAATCGGGGCCGAGCAACGGCGTCTTGCCGGCGTGTCGCGCCTCAGACAGCACGCGCAGCATTTCGTGGGCATAAAAGATCGGCGCCGGCATCAGCGCCGGCGTCTCGCTGCAGGCATAGCCGAACATCATGCCCTGGTCGCCCGCACCCTCGTCCTTGTTGCCGGCGGCGTCGACGCCCTGCGCGATATTTACCGATTGCCCGTGGATGTGGCACTTGATCGCCGCCCGCTGCCAGTGAAAGTTCTCCTGCTCGTAGCCGATGTCGCGGATCGCCTGGCGCGCCACCTCGATCAGGTGCTCGCCCGTGATCGCGGCCGGCCCGCGCACCTCGCCGGCGAGGACGACGCGGTTGGTCGTGACCAACGTCTCGACGCCGCAGCGCGCTTCGGGCTCGGCGGCAAGATAAGTATCGACGATCGCGTCGGAAATGCGATCGCAGATCTTGTCGGGATGGCCTTCCGACACCGACTCGCTGGTGAAAACAAAGTCACGTTTGGCCAAGGGCTTGCCCCCTCCTGTCGCAACGCGGCGATGACGCGGTAGTTTTTTTGTTGATGCCGCCTCGTCGGGCGAGCGTCAAGCCCCGATTTGTCGATGCCCGGTAGGGGTCGCCCGCCTCGCGGCCGAGCCCGTCTACCGGAAACGCTATTTTTCCGACGGACGTTCGTTGCCGGCGGCAAGCGCCTTGGCGAGCTCGAACAGCCGGCGGCGAACGCTCGGGTCCTCGATACGGTAGTAAGCGCTGACCAGCTCGATGGTTTCGCGTTTGCGCAACGGATCGGAATCAAAGGCTTCAGCCGGAGGCTCGGCAAAGCCGGCCGGGATCGCCGGCGCCCGCACCGGGTCCATGTCGTCAAAAAAGAACGACACCGGGACATCGAGGACTCGGCTGAGATCGTGCAGCCGGCTCGCACCAATTCGGTTGGCGCCCCGCTCGTACTTTTGGACCTGTTGAAAGGTCAGCCCGATCGCTTCCCCGAGCTTCTCCTGGCTCAGCCCCAGCATGTTGCGCCGCAGCCGCACCCGTGAACCGACATGGATATCGATCGGGTTCGGCTTCTCGCCCTTCTGGCGCCCCGGCCGACGTGTCTGTTGCTGCATCGCCATCGGGGATCAATCGCTTTCTCGGAACAATTCCGTCGATATTTAAAATACCGAACCAGCGCCCGTCAAGCCGAAGCTTCAACCTTTGATAACTCGATGCAACCGTAAGGCGGTATCGCCGGCTCAATGCAGCCTGAGCGCCACCGGAACGACCCCGAGAACGAGCAGCCCCAGAAGCATCCAGTCACCGAGGCGGGCGTACGGCGTGGGTGAGGCGGGGCCCGGCAGAGCGGTATCGACATAGCCGATCGCGTCGAGATCGGTTCGGGCCAGAACCCGGCCGAGCGGGTCGATTACCGCGCTGATGCCGTTATTGGCAACGCGGACCAGCGGCAGGCCCTCCTCGACGGCTCGGGTGCGGGCGATCGCGAAATGCTGGTACGGCCCCGAGCTGCGCCCGTACCAGGCGTCGTTGGTGACGTTCAGCATCCACGCCGGACGGTCGGTCTCGTCGACCACCGCACCGGGAAAGATCGCTTCGTAGCAAACGAGCGGAGCAAAGGGTGGAAGACCCGGCAGGTCGATCGTCTGCGGGCCGCGGCCGGCGGAGAAATCCATCGTGCCGGCGGTGATCTTGGTGATCGGCAGCAGATTTCGGAATGGAACGTATTCGCCAAACGGAACGAGATGGGCCTTGTCATAATGGGCTACGATTTCGCCGCGGTCGTCGAGCGCCTCGATGCTGTTCCAGATTTCCGCGACCGGGGCAGGCGAAGGGTTCGCACGCAACGCGCCGGTAATCAAAAAGCCGCCTTTGGGAACGACCGCCGCGATCGCCCGGCGCGCCGGCTCGTCGCGGCCGAGCAGGAACGGGATCGCCGCCTCGGGCCACAAGATCGCCGACAACCTGTCGCGCGCTGGCGTAGCGCTCAGGTCGAGCAGACGGCGGAAATTGTCGCGCGCGGCCGCCGGGTCCCATTTCAGCGATTGCGGGATCGAGGGCTGCACCAGACGCAGCCGGGGGCCGGTCAGGACGGTCGGGGTGACTGCGAGCCGGACCGCCCCACCCAGCGCCGGGACCACGATCAACAGCCCCGCCGCGATCGCCGGCGCCCAGCGTCGGACAGCCGGCATCGGGCCGTGCCGCGGGCTGCCGAGAAGGGCCAGCAGCGAGACCGCGAGTACGGTCACAAAGCCGAGCCCGTAAATGCCGACGAGCGCGACGCTCTGCAACATCGCGCCGGCGCCCGGGAAACCGCCCGACCAGGCGTAGCCGATCAGGTTCCACGGCAATCCGGTAAACGCGTGGCCGCGAACCCACTCGGCGGCACTCCAGGCCACGGCAAAAGCGAATGCTCGCGCCGCCGGCGGCAGGTGCAGCGTTCGTGCGACAAGGCTGGCCGCAAGCAGTGCCAAGCCGACATAAATCGCAAATCCCGCCGGCAACCCGGCGGCGGCGAACGGCACCAGCCACCAAAACCGGTCGAGGTCGACAAACAGCGCGGCGGCGATCCAATAAAGCCCAGCGAGGAAGAACCCGAAGCCGAACACCCAACCCAGTCGAAACGAGGCGCCGGGGCCGGCGCTGCCGTCGTCGAGCCACAACAGGCCAGGGAAGGCCACCGCCAACAACGGCGTCAAATCCAACGGCGGCATCGTGGCGGCAGCCGCGACACCGAGCAGAAAGGCGAGCCCATAGCGGCGCCAGCGGGACAGCGCCGCGACCTCCTCGGCGAGGCGGCACAGCGGCGTATCGATCCGCGAGCCGGGCGGGATGCGGTAGATTGCCCAATCACGCATTGCCGCCGCCTGTCACCCCGCCGCCGGCCGGCGGGCGGCGCACCCGCAGTCTTTTGATGCGGCGCGGGTCGGCTTCGAGGATCTCGAACTCGAGGCCGCACGGGTGGGCGATGATTTCGCCGCGTTTCGGCACGCGGCCGGCGAGCGTCGAGACGAGGCCGCCCAACGTATCGACCTCCTCCTGATCGCCGGCCGGGCGCAGGCGAAAGCCTTGCCGCTCTTCGAGCATCTCGATCGGGGTGCGGGCATCGGCGACGAGGGTCCCGTCGGCGCGCTCAACCATGCTCGGCAACCCGGCCTCGTCGTGCTCGTCCTCGATCTCGCCGACGATTTCCTCGATCAGGTCTTCGATCGTCACCAGCCCGTCGATGCCGCCGAATTCATCGACCACCATCGCGATATGGGTCCGCGCCTGACGCATTTGCACCAAAAGCTCAAGGATGGGCAGCGAGGGCGCGACAAACAGCAGTTTGCGCAGCAACGGCACCAGCTTGGTTTCGCGTCGCTCCGCCACCGGTGGAAGAACATCCTTCACGTGGATGAAGCCGATTACGTCGTCGAGCGTCTCGCGATAGACCGGCACGCGCGAATGCTCCTGCTCGATCAGGCATTTGACGACTTCGGGGAAGGGCGTTTCGACTTCGAGCGCGACGATGTCGACGCGCGGCACCATGACATCGGCAGCGGTCCGGCCATGACCTTTTAGGATGTTGCCGATCAGCACCCGCTCATGCGCGCCGAGCGAGTCGGAGCCGTCCGCTGGCGGCTCCTCGATCATCTCGTCGATCGTTTCGCGCAGGTTCTCGCCGTTGCGTGGTCGACGGATCAGCCGCATCAGGCGGCGCAAGGGTGTAAAAGCCCGGTTCCGGTTGGGCTGGCCGCTACTCTCGGGCGGCTCGGAATCGGTCATCGAATAATCGGCTAAGCCTTTAACGGTCACATGGTGCCGCGATAGGGATCTGCCACCCCCAGGCTCGCCAATATAGACGTTTCCAGCGTTTCCATGGCGGCTGCTTCAGCGTCGGTCGCGTGATCATAGCCGAGCAGATGGAGCACGCCGTGCACGATCAGATGGGAGAGATGGGCGGCGAGCGGTTTGCCCTGCTCTTCGGCCTCGCGCACCGCCGTCTCAAAGGCGAGCATGACGTCGCCGAGCAGCAGCGGGGCGTCGGCAGGGATCGGCGAGCCTGCTTCCCAGGCGGGGAAGGCGAGCACATTCGTCGGCCGATCGATGCCGCGCCAGTCGCGGTTGAGCCGCCGCTGCTCGGCATCGTCGGTGAGAATGATCGCGAGCTCGGCGCGCTCCGGGAGCGTCATCGCGGCCTCGGCCAACCCTTTCCGCAGCGTGAGGCGGGCCGCGGCGCCGGCCAGTCTTTCGACATTGGGACAAAAACTGGCCCATGCGGCGCAGGGCGAGCAGATCTCGATCGCGGCGGCGGGATCGGTCACGACGCAGCGGCACGCGCGGCACGTTCGCGCGCCTCGTAAGCACGCACGATGCGGGCGACGAATTCGTGTCGGACCACATCGCGGTCGGTAAAGCGAACGACCGAGATGCCCTCGACATCGGCGAGGGTTTCGAGCGCTTCGGCGAGACCGGACCGCGTCCCGGGCGGCAAATCGACCTGGCTCGGATCGCCGGTCACGACCATGCGCGAGCCTTCACCGAGCCGGGTCAGGAACATCTTCATTTGCATCGGGGTCGTGTTCTGCGCTTCGTCAAGGATGACAAAGGCGCGAGCCAGAGTGCGGCCGCGCATAAACGCAATCGGCGCGACCTCGATCTCACCCGTGCCCAGCCGGCGCGCCAGCTGATCGGCCGGCAACATGTCGTTGAGCGCATCGAACAGTGGCCGCAAATAGGGATCGACCTTGTCGCGCAAATCTCCGGGCAGAAATCCCAGGCGCTCGCCGGCCTCGACCGCCGGCCTCGACAAGATGATGCGCTCGACCCGTCCGGTCATCAACAGATCGACCGCGGCGGCGACCGCGAGATAGGTCTTGCCGGTGCCCGCGGGGCCGAGGCCAAAGACCAGCTCGCTCTCGCGCAATGCCTTGATGTAGGCGGCCTGTCCCGGGGTGCGCGCGGCGATGCGGCGCTTGCGGGTGCGAAAAGCCGACTCCTCCTGCCACAGGCTGAGGCTGCGGTCGGCGATTTCGGCCTCGGCGAGCCGGATCGCCGCTTCGACGACGGGCAGATCGATTTCCTGGCCGCGCTTCAGCCGGTCGTAAAGCCTCGACAATGCCAGATGCGCCGCCTCGGTCGCCGAGGGCGGCCCCGAAATCGCCAAGCGATTGCCGCGGGTGACGAGCGAAACCCCGAGCTGGCGTTCGACCCGGTCGAGATGCTGGTCGCGCTCCCCGTACAGCACGGGCAACAGCAGATTGTCATCGAATTCGAGCTGGGTCGGCGTCTCGCTGCGCTCCGGCGAGACGGTCTCGGCGCCGAGCGCCGTCATGGCGCGGCGATCCCCGACAGGCTGTTCTGGCTTGCACCCGCGATCGACACCGGGACGATGTCGCCGATGCGCTCTTTATCGGTGGTGAGGTGAACGCTCTGCAAATAGGGGCTGCGCCCGACGAGCTGGTCCGTGTGCCGCCCCGGTTTTTCGAGCAACACCGGCAATACCCGGCCGATGCAGCCTTGATTGAAGTCGCGCTGCTGCCGCGCCAGCAACGCCTGCAGCACGGCAAGCCGCTCGATTTTGACCGGATCGGGCACTTGATCTGCGGCTGATGCCGCCGGCGTGCCGGGCCGCGGCGAGTATTTGAACGAAAACGCCTGGGCAAATCCGGTCTCGCCGACGAGATCGAGCGTGGCCTGGAACTCCTTGTCGCTTTCGCCGGGGAAGCCGACGATCAGATCGGTCGACAGCGCCAGATCGCTCCGCGCCTCGCGCAAGCGGTAGACGACGCGCCGGTAGTCGTCGGCGGTGTGGCGCCGGTTCATCGCAGCGAGGATGCGGTCGGAGCCGCTCTGCACCGGTAGGTGAAGAAACGGCATCAGCTGCGGCACCTCGCGGTGGGCGGCGATCAGCCCGTCGTCGACGTCGCGCGGGTGCGAGGTCGTGTAGCGGATGCGGTCGAGCCCCGGCAGCTCGGCAAGCCCGCGGATCAGTTCGCCCAATCCCCATTCTCGCTCTCCCGGGCCATCGCCGTGATAGGCGTTGACGTTCTGGCCAAGCAGCGTGATCTCCCGCGTCCCTGCCGCGACCAGCCGGCGCGCCTCGTCCAGGACCTGCGCCACCGGCCGAGAATATTCAGCGCCGCGCGTATAAGGCACGACGCAGAAGGTGCAGAACTTGTCGCAACCTTCCTGCACGGTCAGGAAGGCAGTGGCGCCCTGCGCCGCACGCGGTTGCGGCAGGTGGTCGAATTTCGGGTGCTCGGGAAAGCTCGTGTCGACGATCCCGGCGCCGTCGGCGCGCAGCGCTCGCGCCACCATCTGCGGCAACCGGTGATAGGTCTGCGGTCCAAAGACGAGATCGACGAAAGGGGCGCGACGACGGATCTCGGCGCCCTCGGCTTGGGCGACGCAGCCGGCAACGGCGATCAGCATGCCCGCTTCGCCGCGTCGTGCCCTTCGCGTCTTCAGCGCGCGGATCTTGCCGAGCTCCGAAAAGACTTTTTCTGCCGCCTTTTCGCGGATGTGGCAGGTATTGAGGATGACGAGGTCGGCATCTTCGGGCGCCTCGATCCGATCAAAGCCGAGAGGCGCCAGGAGCTCGGCCATGCGCGCCGAATCATAAACGTTCATCTGACAGCCATAGGTCGCGATGAATACGCGCTTCGTCACATCCTTCGCCTTTTCTGAAGTCATCGCGGCCTTTGTCAATGCGGCGCCCCGGCCATTGCCGCTGCCGCTGCCGCGGGCACCGGCGGCGCCGGCACCGGTTGCGGGCGTCCGGCCAACGCGGCGGCCATGCCGCCGGCGCTCCGCGCATGGCAATAGCGAGCCAGCGCCTTGCGCGAGCCGCAATCGGCAAAAAACGTCGGCGGATGAAATTCGACAACCACTTCGACGGCCCCTAGCCCGATCATGCTCCACAGATGAGGCGCGAGCTCGACAGTCCCACACCAGGCAAAATAAGGACGGAGCAGGCGGCCGAGCGGGATGCCGTCGAGCCGCGTATAGGCGATCGAAACCGGCTGAACCGCGATCGGCGCGATTTCCTGCGCCTTTTCCGCCGCGCTGAACAACGCGCTTTTGAACGGCAATACGCGGTTGCCGTCACCGCTCGTCCCCTCCGGAAACAGGATCAGCGCGTCGCCGGCGGCAAGCCGCGCGATTATCGCGTCGCGCTGGGTTGCGGTGCTGCGCACGCGGCGGTCGACAAAGACCGTGCGCTGCAGCTTGGCGAGCCAGCCGAAAAACGGCCAACCCGCGACCTCGGCCTTGGCGACGAACGAGCCGGCAATCAGCGATCCGAGCACTGAGATGTCCGTGTAGGAGATATGGTTCGACGCAAACAACGCCGGCCGCAGCCCTGTCGGCAGGCCGACCGTGCGCACCTGAAATCCGAGGATTCGGCAGCACCAGCGGTGGTAAAAGGCGGGCAGGCTGCGCGACCACGGCCGTTGCAGGGCGAGCCCCAAACCCTGCACCGGCATCAGGCTCAGGGTCCAGAGGAGATAGAGCGCGAGCCGCGCAATCCTCAGAGTGGGCGAACCCATGCCGTCATCATGCTCATGCGTCTCCCGCCCAGCCAGCTTTGACGTCCTTTGCCTGGCGCACGTAATGGCGCGAATATTTCTCGGCTACGAGATCCGTCTTGACGACGATGCAGACATCGACGGTGTTGAAATCGGCATCGATCACGGCACCCTCGCCGACAAAGCCGCCAAGACGCAGATATCCCTTGATCAGCGGCGGCAAGCCCGCGAGCGCGCATGCCGGATCGATCGCCGCAAGCGGCAGCCGGTTCATCTCGACATACCGGTGAGCGAGTGCGCGCGCCCGTAAGGCCGGGGGTGCCGAACGATAATGATGCAGGTAGGTCAACGGCACGGCCAGCGCGTCGGGGTCGGTGCCGGGCAGGCTCGCGCACCCGAACATGATGGCAATGTCGTAAAAAAACACATAGGCGGCGATGCCGCTCCACAGCAGTTGCATCGTCGGCCGCTGGCGGTAGGCGCTGTCGACACAAGATCGCCCGAGCTCCAAAACCTCGCCCGGATAAGAGACCAGCGGGGCGATGTCGAATTCGCCGGCCGAATAGAACCCGCCGAGGCGCGCCGCCGCTTCGCGCCGAATGAGGCGGTAGGTGCCGACGATGATTTCCGGCCCGGCCCCGCGGCTGCGGTCGAGGACGAGCAAGTGATCGCAGCGCTCGTCGAAGCGGTCGAAATCTCGGCGTCGCCGGGCCGCTTCGACGGCGGCGCGGGCACCGAGCGACTCATGGAAAATGCGATAGCGCAACGCCTGCGCGGCGTCGATATCGGCGTCGCTCTCGGCGAGCCGGACCTGCAGCGGACCCGAGGAAATGTCGACAATGCGACGCCGAGCTGCCCTGATCGCGGGAGCGACAGGCAGGCTGCTCGGCCTGAAGCTGGCGCCGCCAATCATCACGTTGCGCAACCGCGGAAGGGAGAAGCGGACAGGCACTCCCTCCCCGCCACCAATTTGAGCGCCGGGCCGCCGTCGAGACAGTGCCGGCATATCATCCCGTGCCGCTGCCGGACTTGGCGCCGCGCGGAATGGCGTACAATTCGAGGCGATGACCGACCAGATCATAACCGAGCTTATCGGCAACGGCTTCCTGCAGTCTTTCGATCTCCTCGTTGCGAAATTCGATCACGCGGCCTGATTGCAAATCGATCAGGTGATCGTGGTGGGCGCTCGGCATCTCCTCGTAGCGCGAGCGGCCGTCGCCAAAATCGTGGCGTGCCAGAATATTGGCCTCCTCGAACAGCCGCACGGTGCGATAGACGGTCGCGATGCTGATATGCGGGTCGATCGCGGTCGCGCGCCGGTAGACCTGCTCGACATCCGGATGATCGGCAGATTCCGACAGCACCCGCGCGATGACCCGACGCTGCTCGGTCATCTTCAAGCCCTTGTCGAGGCAGAGCTGCTCCAACCGGGAGGTCATTCGGTATCCGTCATGAGCGTCCGCAGGCACTATAGCGCAAAGCTCGGGGCCAGCCTATGACGTGGATCGGGAACGGCGCGCGCCGTCGGGCGGCGCTGCGCGCTCAGGCACGCGGGCGCCGCGCCCGGGTTCCCAGACCGATTTCCTTGGCGAGCCGGCTGCGCTGACGCGCATAATTCGGGGCCACCATCGGGTAATCGGCGGCCAATCCCCACCGCTCGCGGTACGCTTCCGGCGTCATGTTGTACGCAGTTTTCAAATGCCGCTTCAGCATTTTCAACTTCTTGCCGTCTTCGAGGCAGACAATGTAGTCGGAGTGGACCGACCTTTTGACCGGCACTGCTGGTTGCGGTCGTTCTGCTGGTGCTGCCGGGATGCTGCCGATATTGGCCAGCGAATGGTAGACTTGGTTGATCAGCTGCGGCAAATCACCGACGGCTACTGTATTGTTGGAAACGTGTGCAGCGACGATTTCGGTGGTCAGTGCCAGCAAATCGCCGTTTTGATCGGAGTTCGTCATTTCGAGGGTCCTACGGTGCACCTGAACTCTGAATATAAGTAACAATCAGGGGCGAGGCAATCGGCTCGTTTGCTTATTTCTTACAATCTTGGGTACGGGGCTGCCGACAATTGGTTGTAGTGGGCAACTGGCAAGGCCGGCGATTGCGAACTCAAGTCGAGAGCAAGAGGCGCATGACGAGTGCATCGACGAGGCCGGAAAGGCGGCGATAGTAATTCGTTCGCCGGCCAATTTGTACAAAACCTCGAGCCGTGTAGAGCTCGCGCGCCGCAATATTGTCGTCGGCTACTTCGAGAAACAGGTGGTGCGCGCCGCGGCGCCGCGCCTCGACGACGATCGATGCGAGCAGAGCCGACCCGATCCCCGCCCGCCGTCGCTCAGGGATGACGCCGAGGGCCAGGATCTCACATTCTTCTCCCAGACCTTGTGCCAAGGCCAATCCCGCCGCCGCGTCGTCCTCACGGGCGACTCTGCCAAAGAACCCGGGGATAGCCATGACCGCCGCGATTGCCCGCGGCGGCCAGGGGTCGTCGGGAAAGCACGAGTAGTGGAGCTCGGAGAGCGGTGCTGCGAGCGCCGCCGCCGCTTCCCCTAATACCGGGTCGAGGCGGAGGCTCACCGCTCGCGCGGCGGCCGCCATCCGCCTGCCATGGTGACATCGGGCGGCCGCAAATAGAGCGGGCTCGCATGGCCGCCGCGCTCCCCCTCTCGCCACCTCCGCAACGCGGCTTTGGCGACGCCGAGCGCGCGCCAGGACGCGTCTTCGACGACAATCACGCCGGCACGGCCGGCGAGCGTGCCGGCGGCCCGGACCGCGGCGTCGCCGGTGATCGCGAACGGTCGCGCTCCGACCGCTGCCGCGACGGCCGCGGTCAGGCGCTCCGGCAGAATGGCCGCCGGCTCGGAGAGGGGATGGAACGGGCGTTCGAGGAGCTGGACGTAGAGATCGGCGCGGCGGCTCTCGATAGCAACGAGAATAGAATAGCCGGAGGGGATGTTCTCCGCGACGGCGGCGGCGGCCGCTTCGAAGCTCGTGACCCCGAGCAATGGGAAACCACCGGCGAGCGCGATCCCGCGCGCCGCGGCGAGCCCGACCCGTATCCCGGTGAAGCTGCCGGGACCGGTCGTGACCGCGACCAGCTCAATCGTCGCAACCGTCAGCCCCGCTTCCCGCATCGCACCGTCGACCATCGGCAGCAAAGCCTCGGCCTGGCCGTGCATCATCGCCGCATATCTTACCGCCAGCACTCCGTCGCCGGCCGCGACCGCTGCCGAGCAAGTGTTCCCCGCCGAGTCGATCGCGAGGATCAGCGGGTCGACATCGGGCAGGCGCGTTCCTCGTGATTCGAGCAGATGGCGCGGTTCGAGCAGATGGCGCGGTTCGATCAGATGGCGCGGACTTCGACCACTTCCGGGATGTAGTGCCGCAGCATGTTTTCGATCCCTGCCTTCAACGTCGCCGTCGAGCTCGGGCAGCCCGAGCACGAGCCCTGCATATGCAGATAGACGACGCCGTCCTCGAAATCGTGGAAGATGATGTCGCCGCCGTCCTGCGCGACCGCCGGGCGCACGCGCGTTTCGAGCAGCTCCTTGATTTGCGAGACGACCTCGTCTTCTTCCTCGTCGCCGCCGGCTTCTTGGGCGTCGGCTTCGTCGCCTGCCGCGAACACCGGGTGGCCGGTGGTGAAATGCTCCATGATCACCGCGAGAACCGCCGGCTTCTGCTGATACCAGTCGCCCTCGTCTTGTTTCGTGACGGTGATGAAGTCAGCGCCGAAAAACACCCCGCCCACTTCAGGCAGCGAGAGCAGCCGCTCGGCCAAGGGCGACGCCCTCGTTGCCGCCGGATCGGTGAAATTGGCGGTGCCCCTTGTCATCACCGTGCGCCCGGGGAGAAACTTCAGGGTTGCTGGGTTCGGCGTCTGCTCGGTTTGAATGAACATCGGGGGCTCCACAGGCGGGTTGACGCAGCGCGTCCTCTAGCATGGGAGGCGCGCCGAGGCGATTCAACCCCGACGCAGGCACGTAAGCCAATGCTCGTCGAGTGTGCGAACGCAACCCGTGAGATCGGCCGCCCGGCTTTTGCTTCTCGCGGGATCTCGTCGCCCGCCCGCTGGCGACTAAATCAAGTCTTTGCGCCGACGAAAACAAGATGGCCGCGGAATGCCGGTTCCCGGAGCGTGGACGACATGCGCTCGGCTTGGCCGAAAC
>DATKHX010000287.1:0-14503 GCA_035510075.1 Allostellaceae bacterium | reverse complement strand
TTGGCCATGTCGGGGTTGGCATCGACAGTCTGCGCACCCCACTTCGACAAGACTTGAGCATCGCCGATCAGATTGGCGATCGGCTTGCCTTCGGAATCGAAGACGCAAACCCGATGATTACCCCAATCGGTGACGTAAATGTCGCCATCTGGGTCGACGGCAACATCGGTCGGATGATTGAGCGTGCCCGGCTTGGGGTAACCTTTCGTCTCTTCCCCGGCCGCAACGTACGGACCAAACATCGTCACGGCGTAGGCGCCCTCAGGCTCTTCGATCTTGCCATATTGCCCGAACTTCATCAGGAACTTGCCCTCGGGCGAGAGCTTTTGGACGCGGTGGTTCTTCCAGTCCGCGACGTAGATATTGCCGTCTTTGTCGAGGGTTATCCCCCAGGGCTGGTTAAACTCGCCGTCGCCGCTGCCGGCCCGGCCGCACTTACCGACAAACTTGCCGTCCGGCGTAAAGACCTGAAGGCGGTTGTTGCCACTGTCGACGACGATGATGTTGCCGTTCTTCTCGATCGCCAGACCGGCGGGACGCATCAACTCGCCGTCGCCGCTGCCGGTCGTGCCCCACTTGCGCACGAAATTACCGCTGCTGTCGAACACCGAGATCGTATTCGTCCAGTCGTCGGAGACGTAGACGTGGTCGTTGTCGTCGACGGCAACCCCAAAGGGCCAGGTGCACTTCCCGTCGCCTTCGCCGTATTCGCAAAAATCGGCGACATGTTCCTCTTCGCCGGGGCCGCCGAGCTGCACTTTGTTGACGTGCATCCCGAAATTATTCTCGTTGCCCCGATTGGTGGCGTACAAAACGCCATTTTTGCCGAGGCACATCGTCTGAACGTAATTGAAACCCGGGCCGCGGGCGGCGTTGCGCCCGACAGCATGGCTCCAATCAAACACTCTTCCTTCCGAGACCGTTGTGAGCGGCATAGCGCTCCTCCTCTGATCCGCCGTGCTTCAGCTTTCTCCGCCTCCTCCACCCCCGCGGCGTGGCCGCGGGGGTGGAGGGCGGTGTGCGACAACCTTCCTAGTTGAGGAAAGCCGGCTGCTCAAAGGTGCCGTTGACGATCGGCGCCGGATTGAGTTTTAGCCACTTGTCGAGGATCGTCGAGTAGACGCTGCGGAAGTCCATGTTCGGGTTGAGGTCGCCCTGCACCAGATGCTCGGGCTTCAGGGACGGCATCTCACCGTAATGGCCGCCCTTGACCTTCTCGCCGAGCACAAACGCGACGCCGCCTGCGCCGTGGTCGGTCCCGGAGCCGTTGTCGCGAACGCGGCGGCCGAACTCGGAGAACAGCAGCATGATCACGTTGTCGGCGTGGTCATGCTCGCGCAGGTCCTTCATGAAGGCGTCGACGCCTTCGGTCACCGCGGTCCACAGATTGCCGTGGCCGGGGTTCTGGCCGGCATGGGTGTCGAACGTGCTGTGGTCGCAGTAGAAGATGCGGCTGCCCAGATCGGCCAGGTGCGTCTGCGCGATGCCCTTGAGTTTGCGGGCGATCGGCGTGTTGGGATACTGCACCGTCGACGAGTATTTCTGCGGCGCAACCTTCAGGATGTCCTCGCCCTTCAGGGAATCGATGCCGGTGTCGGCCATGTAGTCCATGACCGCGCCGGTGCCGATCGCCGGCTTGTACATCGCCGCAAACCGCTCGAGGACCTGCTTGCGCTGCTCGCCCTGGATCGTCGGCAGGAAACCGTACCTTTCCAGCGCTCCGCCGACGCACGCCACCGGCACCCCCGGCACTGCCAATGACCGTGGCAGGCTTGGCCCGAAGCTGACGGTGGTGACGACGTTCTCTTTTTTCGGGTCGAATTCGCGGGCGACGCGGCCGAGCCATCCCTCGGTCCCGACCTTGACCGGCTCGCAAGTGTGCCAGATATCCATGGCGCGGAAGTGCGAGCGCGGCGACTCCTTCCAACCGACGCCGTGCACGATCGCGAGTTTGCCGTCATCCCAGAACTGCTTGATCGGCGCCATGTAGTGCGGGATGCCGTAATCCTTGTCGAGGTGCATGATCTGGTTGTCGGGAATCCCGACCGCCTTGCGGTTGTCGCGGTACAGCGGGTTATTGTACGGGATCACCGTGTTTAGATAGTCGTTTCCGCCCGTCAACTGCAGAACGACGATGACGGGGTCCTTCTTTGCTTCCTGTGTTGCTGGCATTGCGCCTTCCTCCTCGTCTGATACGTTCGAACGTTAACCGAATTGATACTCTCTCGTGGCGGCGATCAGCTGCAGCATTTCAGCTGCATGTTGATCCGCGATTTTTGCGTTCGCGTCGCTGTCCCAAGTCACCTGGCCCCATTCTTTCGCCTGGGAAAGCAGCTCCTGCTTGGTGTCGGCACCGACTTCGACCGGGCCGATCTGGTCCAAGCAGCCGTCGACGAGCTGCTCGGGGCTGAGCGAGCCGTGCCCCTTCAGCCGGTCGATGATCGCGCGGACGCCGGGCAGCGAGGTGTCGCCGACCTTTTCCGCGACGAAATTGACCCGAGCCATCAAGGAGCCGCTGTTGATCCACTCTTTGCCGGTGTGCCATCCCTCGACCGAGGGCGGGTTGAGCATGTCCTGGCCCATATAGGTGGGCTGCATCGACAGATCGCCATAGCCCGGCTTCGGCAGCTCATGACCGCCAACCAGCCGCAAGGTGCTGACGACGACCTCGGCCGGCGACTTCATGTGCTGGAAGCGGGCGTTCTTGAAGAAGTCCGAATTGAACAGCACGCGCAATACCGAGCGCACGTCGAACTTCGAATCGCGGAAGGCCCCCACCAAGGTATCGATCGCCTTCTGGTCGCGCGGCGCCTCGATCGGCCAAGCTGGCACTTGCGGCTCGTCGGCAACGAAGAAGTTATAGAGGTGCCGGCAGATGAACCTGCCGCAAGCCGGCTGCTGCACCACGATGTCGATGATGTCTTCGCCGTTGAACCGGCCCTTGTGGCCGAGGAACACCTTTTCGCCATCGTCGTGATCCGAGGCGCGATACTCGAACTTCCACGGGAAGCGGCCATAGGGCGCACGCGGGATCTTGGTCTCGAAGGTCCAGCCGGTAAACGCCCGCGAGCATTCGCGGACATCGGTCTCGGTGTAATTGCCGGCGCCGAGGCTGAACAGCTCCAAAAGCTCGCGGCCCCAATTCTCGTTGACTGCGTTGCCGTGATTTTGCTGGTTGTCGAGCCAGAAGATCATCGTCGGGTTTTTTGCGACCTTGAGCAGCAGATCGCGGTAGTTGCCCATGCCGTTCTCGCGGAACAGCTGGATCTGCTCCAACAACTGGTCGTAATTGTCGACCTTCGAATTGCCGGTGGCAAAGACATGGTGCCAGAATAGCGCCATCTTCTCTTCCAAGGGCCGCTGGGTATTGACCAGATAGTACATCCAGTTGACGTTGCCCATCGGCGGCTGGCCGCCGGGCAGCAGCGACGCCGGCTGATAGCGCAGCAAGGTGTAGGCATCCACCGGCGGTTGGGTCTCGGGATGCAGAAGCTCCTCGACCGTCGCCTCGTACCCCTTTGCCGCCCGCGCTTCGAGCTCGTCGCGACCGGCGCCGAACCCCGCTCGCCGCATCAGATGCGCCATTAAAGAGATGTCGTCCTGGTAAGCCATCTTGCGCCCTCCTCCTTGGGTGTCGTGTTAGTAGGTCGGTGTCGCGTCACTCACTGATCGTGATGGATCGCCGGTGCCGGATTGTCATCCGCTGTTCCGCACCGGCCGGCATTGCTGCGCCGAGACAGGCTAGCCGATTGAATTGCAGGAACTTGATCAGGGGCGTGCGCATCGTCGCATGCCGCTTTCCCCGAAGATTGCATAGGTTCCAAGCCAAAGCCCGTCTTCGCCGGCCTGGTGCAGCTCTCACCCGCAAACGCCGAAACCGAACCGATGCGGGCGAGGCCGACACCTTGGAATGATTTTATGCTACAGGGACAAGCTGTCAAGCGCCGTGCGCGCCCCGAACGAAGCAATTGTCGCCGGCGGCGGTTTTGAAGCAGCCCCGTCCGGCCATATCGCTGCCGCGAACCCTCAGAAAGACGATGCAGAAACCTCGCGCAGGTCAGCCCAGATCGGTCGGTTGGCGGGCCCGGTCTTTGACCGGTGCGGCGAGCGAGCCTTACGGCGCAATTACCGGCTTTCCGGGCCGATGCGGACGATCACGTCGATGCGCCGGATCGCGGTCCCGAGCGGCGCTGTCGGCACTCCGCTGACCGCGATCTCCTGCGCCGGGATGTCTTGCAGCAACCCGTTCGACTCACAGAAGAAATGATGGTGATCGGCGATATTGGTGTCGAAATACGACCGGCCCGGCTCGACCACGACCTCACGCAACAGCCCGGCTTCGGTAAATTGATGCAACGTGTTGTACACCGTGGCGAGCGATACCGGCATCGCGGCGGCAGCGGCCTCGATATAGAGCTGCTCCGCCGTCACATGGCGATCGCCATTGCCGAGCAGCAGCTTTGCCAACGCCAGCCGCTGACGGGTGGGCCTGAGGCCTGCCGCGCGCAAGCGCTCGAGCGCATTCAACGAAGGATGGGTGGAACTCATCTTTTCAATATAAGAGGAATGCGGCCAAAATCCAACCTTTGCGGGCGACACCCTACCATGCGTCAGTCGCCGGTTTGCAAGCGTTCGACCAGCTCGCGCACGGTGGGCACGTAGCCGTTGGCGTAAAACGGGTCGGAAGCGAAGCGATAGGCGTTATGCCCGGCAAACATCAGCTGCTGCCGGACATCGTCCGAGTGGCGGATAGCCTGCAAGGTTTTCTGGATGCAGAAACTGCGCGGATCCGCCTTCTTTCCGGTCGAGCCGGTTTCGCTCTCCGCCCAATTCGAGAATTGACAGGCGCTCAGGCAACCCATGCAGTTGATCTGGTCGGTGCGCAGCTCCAGCGCCTTTTGCGGCGTCACAAAAACCAAAGTCGCGTCGGGGGTGCGCAAGGCCTCGGTGAACCCCGCCGCCACCCATGTTTCGGCCGATTCCCGATCATGCGGCGTCAGGTAGACCACCCGATTGCGAGCTCCGACATGGAACGCGGCGACATGCTCGCCGACAGGCTCCACGGAATAGGCGACCTGGCGGCCCGAACGCTCCTGCAGCTCGTCGAGAAATCCGTTGCGCACCGCCGAGGAATAAAATCCGGTCGGGCTGAAGCGGTTCAGGTAGACGTCGCCCTCTTCCAGGGTCAGGAGCTTGCGCTTCCATACCTCGGAGATCGGGCTTTCCTGGGTGACCAGCGGCCGGGTCCCGAATTGAAAGGCGATCGGGCCGAGCTCGGGGTTTTCGATCCAATCCGACCATTCGCGCAGGTACCACAGCCCGCCGGCCATGAAGATCGGGGTCGAGGAAAGGCCAAAATCGACCATCATGTTGCGCAGTTCGCGCACCCGCGGGTAGGGCGGCTCGGGAGTGAGCGGATCCTCGCTGTTGGAGAGCCCGTTATGGCCGCCGGCGAGCCATGGGTCCTCATAGACGACGCCGCCGAGCCAGTCGCAAAATTTGTGATAGGCGCGCTTCCACAGCGCGCGAAACGCACGTCCCGACGAGACGATCGGGTAATAGTAGACCCCGTAGCTAGCGCAGATCTCGGCAATTTTGTAAGGCATGCCGGCACCGCAGGTGACGCCGTGGATCAGGCCTTTGGCGCCTTCGAGCACGCCGTGCAATACGCGTTCGGCGGCGGCCATCTCCCACAGCACGTTCATGTGGATGCGGCCCTCACCGCCGCCGCGCTCATGGGCGACGCGCGCCTGTTGAATGCCGCCGGCGATGGCATAAGTGACCAGCTCTTCATGCCGCTCGCGCCGGGTGCGCCCGCGATAGAGCTGCGGGATCAGCTCGCCGCTTTCGCCGTAGCTGTCGGCGTTGACCCCGGAAAACGTGCCAACCCCGCCGGTCGCGGCCCAGGCGCCCGAGCTCTCGCCGTTCGACACCGAGATGCCCTTGCCACCTTCGACCAGCGGCAGCACCTCGCGACCCGATATGACGAGCGGGTTCAAACGTCTCACTGCGAGGCTTCCTGTCGAACTGTTGCCGATAAGCACCCTGGCGCCGCCTGAGCTTGCGACAGGCCGGCGGGCAGCGCGGCAAGAATCATATGGGGAACATCCGAAAAAACCGAGGTCACCCCCCATTCGAACAACTCGCGCGCCCGCGCCGCATCGTTGACGGTATAGGCAAGCACAGGATATCCCGCTCGGCGGAGTTCGGCGACGATCCTCGGCCGGAGCAGCCGTTGATCGGCGTTCACCGTCGTGCAGCCGAGGGCTCCGGCACGCCGCCGCCAATTCCTCGGCACCCCACGGACCAAGAGGCCGCCTGCAATCGTCGGAGCGCGGTGGCGTGCGGCCGCCAACGCTTCGGTGACAAAGCTCGAAATCAGCGGCGCCGGCAGCTGCGACGGCCACAGCCGAGCGAGCACATCGGCGGCGGCCGTCCCGGTCTCGACGGCGCAGTGGCGCCCGGCCTTCAGCTCGACATTGGCGCCGAGGCCCAATTCGGCCAGAGCCGCGATGGCTTCCGCCAAACTCGGCACCCGCTCGCCGGTGAAACAAGGGTCGAACCGATTGCCGGCGTCGCAGCGGCGGATTGCCGACAGCGGCAGCGCGTGCACCTTGCCGTGGCCATCGGTGGTGCGCTCGAGCCGGGCGTCGTGCAGCAGAACCAGCTCGCCGTCGGCCGTCAACCGCACGTCGAACTCGACCCAGCGGCAGCCGAGTGCCGCAGCGCGCCGCAGCCCGGCAAGGGTGTTTTCGGGCGCGCAGCCGGCCGCGCCGCGGTGGCCGATCACCGGCGGGAGATCAGGCAGCGGCACACAGGCGGCGGCACCGCGCGACGCGCGCATTGGCGATGCGCCGCCCAGAAACATGCTCGATCCAGACCGGCCCGGCCGGAGCGGTCGGCGTGACGCCCGCCCGAGGCGTCAGGACTCGACCCTGGCCGGCTCCGGCATCCGCGCCGGCTCCACGCGCTTGTTGCCGAGATCCTCGCCGGTCTGCTGATCGACCTGGCGCATGCTCAGCTTGACCTTGCCGCGGTCGTCAAAGCCCAGCACCTTGACCTTGACGGTGTCGCCGAGCTTGACGACATCGCCGACCTTGCCGACCCGGTGCGCCGCCAGCTCGCTGATATGGACGAGCCCGTCGCGCGAGCCGAGAAAGTTGACGAACGCGCCAAAATCGACGGTCTTGACCACCTTGCCATTGTAGATCGCACCGAGCTCGGGCTCGGCGACGATGCCGCGGATCCAGTCGATCGCCGCCTGCGCCGCATTGCCGTCGACCGCGGCGACCTTGACCGTGCCGTCGTCGTCGATGTCGATCTTGGCGCCGGTCGTTTCGGTGATTTCCCGGATGACCTTGCCGCCAGAGCCGATCACCTCGCGGATCTTGTCCTTGGGGATGATCAAGGTGGTGATGCGGGGCGCGTTGTCGCTGACCGTGTCGCGCGCACCGGTCAGCGCCTTCGCCATCTCGTCGAGGATATGGATGCGGCCGTCGCGCGCCTGGTTTAGCGCGATGCGCATGATCTCCTCGGTGATCGAGGTGATCTTGATGTCCATCTGCAGCGCGGTGACGCCCCTTTCGGTGCCGGCGACCTTAAAATCCATGTCGCCGAGATGGTCTTCGTCGCCGAGGATGTCGGACAGCACGACGAAGCCCTCCGGCTCCTTGATCAGCCCCATCGCGATGCCGGCAACCGAGCGCGGCAGCGGCACGCCGGCATCCATCAGCGCCAGCGAGGCGCCGCACACCGAGGCCATCGACGAGGAGCCGTTTGATTCGGTGATCTCGGAGACGACCCGGATCGTGTAGGGGAAATCGTCTTTCGCGGGGAGCAGCGGGTGGACCGCGCGCCAGGCGAGCTTGCCATGGCCGATCTCGCGCCGGCCGGGGGAGCCCATCCTTCCCGCCTCACCCGTCGAATAGGGCGGGAAGTTGTAGTGCAGCATGAAGTTTTCGCGGTATTCGCCTTCGAGCGCGTCGATGACCTGCTCGTCCTGCCCGGTGCCCAAGGTCGCCACCGCCAGCGCCTGGGTTTCGCCGCGGGTGAACAAGGCCGAGCCATGGGCGCGCGGCAAGATGCCGACCTCGGCGACGATCGGGCGGATCGCGCGGCTGTCGCGGCCGTCGATGCGGCTGGCGCCGCGCAGGATGGCGCCGCGGACGATCTCCTTTTCGAGATCCTTGAAAATTTTGAGCGCGGACGCGCGCTGCTCCTCGTCGGCGAACAGCTCGGCGGCTTGCGTTTTGGCGGCGTCGAGCCGATTGCTGCGGCCCTGCTTGGCCTGCTCGCGATAGGCCGCCTCGATCAGCGATCCGACGCCGTCGCGCAGCCGCTCCTCGATCGCATCATGCTCCGGCGAGGCCGGCGGAAGGTCCCACGGTTCGCGCGCGCAGGTCTCGGCGAGCTCGATGATCGCTTTGATTACCGACTGGAATTCGCGATGACCGAACGTCACCGCGCCCAGCATGACGTCTTCCGAAAGCTCGCGGGCCTCCGATTCGACCATCAGGACGCCATCGGCGGTGCCGGAGACCACGAGGTCGAGCTGCGATCGCGGCAGCTCGGCGGAGGTCGGGTTCAGAACATAGTTGCCGTCGACATAGCCCACCCGTGCACCGCCGATCGGCCCGAGAAACGGGATGCCCGAGATCGTCAGCGCCGCCGAGGCGCCGATCATCGCGATTATATCGGGATCGTTTTCGAGGTCGTGGCTCAGCACGGTGCAGACGATTTGCGTCTCGTTGCGAAAGCCGGGCGCGAACAATGGCCGCAGCGGCCGGTCGATCAGCCGCGAGACCAGGGTTTCCTTTTCCGACGGGCGGCCTTCGCGCTTGAAAAAGCCGCCGGGGATCTTGCCGGCGGCAAAGGTCTTTTCCTGATAGTTGACGGTCAGCGGAAAGAAATCCTGACCGGGCTTGGCGCTCTTCATCGCGACGGCGGTACACAGCACGGTCGTCCCGCCATAGGTCGCGACCACCGCACCGTCCGCCTGACGCGCGATCTTGCCGGTTTCGAGGGTCAGGCGTCGTCCGCCCCACATCAGCTCTTTGCGGTAAACCTGGAACATCCTTAATCATCCTTTTCAAAAAATGCCGCGCGGCGAGCCTTCTCGCCGGCATCGGCGGCACCGGTATCGCGCGCAGCTGCAAACGGCAGGGCCTCGGCCGGAGACCCTCTTTTCGCTCATGTCAAAGCTCGGCAATCGCCGGGAGCGCATGCCGCGGGCGCCCAGTGTCAACGGCGCAATCCCAGACGCCCGATCAAGGTCTCGTAGCGGCTCTGGTTCGATCGTTTCAGATAGTCCAACAGGCGCCGGCGCTGGCCCACCATGACGAGCAGCCCGCGCCGCGAGTGGAAGTCCTTTTTGTGGCTTCCCAGATGATCGGTCAGGTTGCGGATGCGCTCGCTCAGGATCGCCACCTGCACCTCGGGCGACCCGGTGTCGGCCGATTTGGTGGCATATTCGGATATGAGCGCCTGCTTGCGCTCGGCGGTGATCGACATCGATCCTACCTCGTTACCAATTGATTACGCGCAACGGCCGAAGATTCCCATCCTCGACCCTTGCCAGGGCGACCACAGCTTGGTCGTGCCAGGCGCTGACGACGGTGCCTGCGTCGAACCGGCTGTGCTGCGCTTTTTCGCAGGGCTCGCCTAAAGCGACGCGCTGCCCGCACCGCAACCGGTGGGCGTCCGCCGCCGCCAAGGCCAGGGCCGGGATGCCGTCCAGCGCGGTCTCGAGCGGGAGCAGATGCCCGCAGGCAGCCAGAATATGTTGAATATCACCGTCGGGTTCCAGTAAAATCGCTTGCGCTTCGGTGAATGGCCCGACCGACAGGCGGCGCAGCGCCGCGACATGGCCGAGTGTGCCGAGCGCCAGCGCCAGGTCACGGGCGAGCGAGCGGATATACGTGCCCTTGCCCACGGCAGCCTCGAAATCGGCGTGATCGCGGTCGGCAATTGCGGTCAGCCGCAAACTCATGATTTCGACCGGCCGCGGGCTCAGCGTCGGCGCTCTGTTGGCGCGGGCCAACGCATAGGCGCGGCGCCCGGCGATCTTGATCGCGGAATATACCGGCGGGGTCTGCATGACAGCACCGGTAAAACGCGCCAGCATCGCCTCGATCTCGCCGCGTTGCGGCCGCGCCTCGCTCTCGCCGACGATTTCGCCATCGCTGTCGTCGCTGTCGCGAGCCACCCCCCAGCAAATCCGGAAGCGGTACGATTTCCGGCCGTCCATCGCATACGCGATCGTCTTGGTCGCCTCACCGAGAGCGATCGGCAGCACGCCTGTCGCGAGCGGGTCGAGCGTCCCGGCATGACCGGCTTTGGCGCCGGTCGCGCGGCGGATGCGCTCGACGACGCGGTTCGAGGTAAGACCCCGCGGCTTGTCGACGACCAGCCAGCCATTAAGCCCGCGGTCAGCAGGCATTCTCGTCGGTCTCGCCGTCGGCGGGCGGCGCCGGCTGCAGATCGCGCCGGACCTCGGGCAACGCCAGCAAGGATGAAATCCGCTCGGCTTGGTCGAAGGTCTCGTCGAGCGCGAAGACCAGGCTCGGCACGTAGCGCAGCGCCAGATCGCGGGCCACGAGGCCGCGCAGAAACGGTGCACTGCGCCGGAGCGCCGCCAGAATCTCGGCGGTGTTGGCGCCGGCCAGCGGCATCACATAGACCGTAGCGTTGCGCAGATCGGGGCTGATCCGAACCTCGCTCACCGTGATGCTGGCTTCCCGCAGCACGGGGTCGCGGTAGTCGCCGTCGCGCAGTATCTGCGCCACCATGTGACGCAGCTCCTCACCGACGCGGTGCTGGCGCTGGCTCACCGGACGGCGGGTTGCCTCACCCTCAAAGCGCCGCCGGCCGCGCTGCCCTTTGGCCATCCTCGGGTTCCGCGGGTCCTTCGTCAGCCGGGCCAAGCGCCGCTACAAGGTGCGGGCGACTTCTTCGATCTCGAAGCATTCGATGACGTCGCCGGTCTGCACATCCTGATAGTTCTCGAAGGCCATGCCGCACTCATAGCCTTCCCTGACCTCGCGGACCTCCTCCTTGAACCGTTTCAATGTCTTCAGCGACCCTTCGTGGATCACGACATTGTCGCGCAGCAGGCGAACCTTCGCGCCGCGGCGCACGGTCCCGTCGGTGACGAGGCAACCCGCAACCTTGCCGACACGGGTGATGTTGAACACTTCGCGGATCGAGGCATTGCCGAGCAGGCGTTCGCGCAAGGTCGGCGTCAACAGCCCCGAGAGCGCGCCGCGCATGTCGTCGATCAGGTTGTAGATGATCGAGTAATAGCGAATCTCGACGCCGTCGCGGCGGGCGAGGTCGCGCGCCTGCGGGTTGGCGCGAACGTTGAAGCCGATGATCACCGCATCCGACGCCTTGGCCAGGATCACGTCGCTTTCGGTGACCCCGCCGACCGCCGAATGCAGCACCCGGATCGAAACCTCGCTGGTCGAAATCCTTTCGAGCGAGCCGGTGATCGCCTCGAGCGAGCCCTGCACATCCGATTTGACCACTACCGGAAGCTCGTTGGCGGTGCCGGCGGCAATCTGCGAGAACATCTGCTCGAGCGTGCCGCGCCCGCCTTGCGCCGCGGTGGCGTCGCGCCGGCGGCGCTGCCGGAAATCGGCGATGTCGCGCGCACGCCCCTCGCTTTCGGCGACGACGAAATCGTCGCCGGCAAGCGGGATGCCGTTTAGCCCCAGCACCTCGATCGGCGTCGATGGGCTGGCTTCGGCCTGGCTCTCGCCATGGTCGTCGACCAGTGCTCTCACCCGGCCCCATTCGCTGCCGGCGACAAAGATGTCGCCGACCCGCAATGTCCCGCGCTGGATCAGAACGGTAGCGACCGGACCACGACCGCGTTCGAGCTTTGCTTCGAGGACAACCCCTTCGGCCGGCCGCTCCGGATTGGCCCTCAAATCGAGCAGCTCGGCCTGCAGCAAGATCGCCTCTTCGAGCCGGTCGAGATTGGTCTTCTTCAGCGCCGACACTTCGACATCGAGGATCTCGCCGCCGAGCTGCTCGACGACGATGTCGTGCTGCAGCAGTTCCTGCCGCACCCGCTCGGGCCGCGCCTCGGGTTTGTCGATCTTGTTGATGGCGACGATGATCGGCGCCTGCGCCGCCTTGGCGTGGCGGATCGCCTCGACCGTCTGCTCCATGATGCCGTCATCGGCGGCGACCACCAGAACGACGATGTCGGTGACGTTGGCGCCGCGCGCCCGCATCGCGGTGAAGGCCTGATGGCCGGGCGTGTCGATAAAGGTGATCTGCTTGCCGCTGCGCAGATTGACCTTGTAGGCGCCGATATGCTGGGTGATGCCGCCGGCCTCGCCGGCCGCGACATCGGTTTGGCGCAGGGCATCAAGGAGCGAGGTCTTGCCGTGATCGACGTGGCCCATGACCGTGACCACCGGGGCGCGCGGCTCCAGCACGTCTTCGGCGTCTTCGGCGCCGCGCAGGCCGACCTCCACATCCGCTTCCGAGACGCGGCGCAGGCGATGGCCGAATTCGCTGACGACCAGCTCGGCAGTGTCGGCGTCGATGACCTGGTTGATCGTCGCCATGACTCCCATGCGCATCAGCGCCTTGACCACATCGGCGCCGCGCTCGGCCATGCGGTTCGACAGCTCCTGAACCGTGATGGTCTCGGGAACGACCACGTCGCGCACGACCTTGACCGCCTCCTGCTCGCGTTGGTGCAGCCGCAGGCGCTCGCGCTCGCGCGCCCGCCGCACCGAGGCGAGGCTGCGCATCCGCTCCCCTTCGTCGCCCGACAGCGCGCGGGTAACGGTGATCTTCCCGGCGCGCCGGCGCATCTCGTCTCGGCGCACCGGAGCCGCGGGCTTTTTGATCTCGGGCCGGGCGCCGCGGCGCGGGCTCCCCGCCGGCTCCTCCTCCTCTTCGACCGGCATGGCGACCTTACCGGCGGCGGCGAGGGCGGCAACTTTTGCCGCCGCCGCCTTGCCGGCGCGCTCGGCGACCTCGCGCCGTGATTCCTCCTCTTTACGGCGCTGCGCCTCTTCCTCGGAGCGCTTGCGCGCATCCTCGGCGGCACGGCGGCGCGCTTCTTCCTCTTCGACCCTGGCGCGGGCTTCCTCTTCCGCCCGGCGGCGCGCCTCCTCGGCAGCCCGCTCCTCCGCCTGGCGGCGGCGGTCGGCCTCGACGAGCGCGGCGCGGCGGCGCGACTCTTCATTGGCTTTTTGCGCATCCTGGACCGCGCGCACGCGCCCGGCGCGCTCCTCGGCGGTAAGGGTGCGTGGGATGACGACGGGGCGGCGCGCCGGTTCAGAGGGCTGCGGACGCGCGGCCGGCGCCGCTTCGCGCGCGACGGTGGGCGGCGGCTCGGCCTTGCCGGGCTCCGGCGCCGCCGGTCCGAGCATGCGCTTCTTGCGTACCTCGACGGTGACGGTCTTGGAGCGGCCATGCGAGAAGCTCTGGCGCACCTGGCCGGTTTCCACACCCTTGCGCAGCTCCAGCCTGCCCCCCGGGCGGGCTAAGGTCAGCGGCCGTTTTTGCTCTTGCTCAGTCGCGTCGGTCATTTCACTCCAATACCGTCATCCGGCCGCGCCGGCGCGGCCGGAACAGATTTCAGTGCTTGCTCGACCACCGCGTTCGCGCGAAAGCCGGCCAGCTTTTGCGCATCGGACAGGAACCGCCGGCACAGCGGGCCGGACCCGAGCGATGCGTTCACCCCGTGCTCGCGGCCAAAAGCCGCGCCAATTTCCGCCGCCGTCAGCACGCATGCGAGCGGCAAACCGCGGCCGAGAGCCTGGAGCTTGCGGCGCCCACCCTCGGCTCCGTCGATCGCCGCGAGCAAGGCCGCGGCTTTGCCGCCACGCACCGTCTCGGAAACGCGCTCGAAGCCGACGACCGCGAGACCCGCCCGGCGCGCAAGCCCGATCGCATCGATGCAGCGCTGCGCGAGCGCCGCCTCGAGGCGATCGGCGAGGCCGGCGGGAGCGGCAACGGGCCGGCGCGCGGCACGCGCGAACAGCCGTTTGGCCAGCGCTCGCTCGACTATATCGCGGCGCGGCGTCAACCACAAACCCCGTCCGGGCAGTCGGGCGGCGACGTCGGGGACGATTTCGCCGCCCGGGCCGACGACAAAGCGCACGAGATCGGATCGGTCGCGGATGTCGCCGGTCACCAGGCAGCGGCGCTGCGGCCCGCTTTCGCCCGCCTCGGCCCCATGCCCGGCGCGGCTCGGAGTGTCGCCGATGCTCGTTGCGCCTACTCCTGCCCCGATACGGCGGGAGACGCCGCCTCGTCCTCGAACCAGTGCGCGCGCGCCTGCATAATCAGCGCATTGGCGGCGTCGAGATCGAGCGTGGCGCCGCCTTTGTCGGAAGCGGTGAGCAGCTCCAACAGTTCGTCGCCGGCGAGATCCGCAAAGTCGTCGAGCGTCTTGATCCCCTTCTCGCCGAGCGCGACCAGCATGCCCGGCGTCAATCCGTCGAGCGCCGCCAGATCGTCGGCGACGCCGAGCTCG
>DATKHX010000286.1:0-3138 GCA_035510075.1 Allostellaceae bacterium | reverse complement strand
GCCCGAGGCGTCCGTCCCCTCGGGATTGCGGTACACGACCGTGAACCAGCGGTGCAATTCGGCGCGGGCGACCTCCGGCCGCTCGTCTACCGAAAGAAACACCCGCTTCGAGATCGGAAAATTGGCTGAATCGCGCCCTGCCCTCTCCAACGCCTCGCGCAATATCGGAACGGATCGGACAAAGGCGGCATTGCTCGAGCCGCCGGAGCCCATCCAGCCATCGGCAATCGCCGCGGTGCGGCGCAGTGCATCCGGGTGCCCGACGCCCATCCAGATGGGCGGATGCGGTTTCTGCACCGGCTGCGGCGCCATCGTGCCCTCCGCCAGCTGAAAAATACGTCCCCGGTAATCGACACGCTGCTCGGTCCAAAGCGCCTTGATGAGTTCGACCCCCTCGCGAAAGCGGCGCACCCGGCCCTGCGTCGGGGTCTGGAATTGCTCGTAATGATGTTCCCGGCCGAGACCCAGGCCGAGGATGGCGCGGCCGTTGCTGACGTAATCGAGGCTGGCCCATTGGTGCGCGACATGGATCGGGTTGTGCACCGGCAATACGACGACCGACGCACCGAGCCGGATCGTCGTCGTGACCGCGGCGGCATAGGTCAGCACCACCACCGGGTCGAAACAGAAGACGTGGTCGAGTGTGTTTTCGGTTACCCACAAATCGCGGAACCCGAGCGCTTCGGCGCGCTGCGCGACCCGTCGCACCACTGTCATGTCGATCGGCTCGGGCGAGCGGTGCGGCAGCGCCACGCCCAACGCGATCTTGTCTTTCAAGGCCATGCAGCGCGCCTCTCCGCCGACTATGCGGGCTTAACCTTCTCGATCAACTCGATCTGGGCGCCGTCGGGCGCTTCAAGGAAGCAGACGCGGCGGCCGTTGTTCGGCGGCAACTCCTCGAGGACGCGTACCCCGTTGTCCCGCAGCTTCGCCATAGCCCCGGGATAATCGTCGGTATCGAGGGCAATGTGCTCGATGCCGTAATGCTGCTCGTGGTTCTGCGTCGAGATCAGGGTCGTGATGTTGAGGGTCAGCCCATGCAGGTTCAGCCGATGGCCGCGGCCCGGGATCTCGGCCACATAGGTCGCGCCAAGATTGTCGATGTAGAACTGCATCGTCTGCTTGGGATCCTTGGTTTTTACATGCACGTGTTGGATCGCAAAGGACATGATCGTACCCCTTATCGTTCGCCGGCAGCCCGGCATAACCACGATATCGCGCTTGGCTTTGGACAGCGAGCCTCTTTGTCGGAGGCGTCGGCCGATCTCGCTGTTAATACAGCGAAAAAACAGCGAAGCTATCGACGTCTGCCGCGGCAATCCTCGGTTTCTCACGACTGAGGGACGACCATAACAGCGAGAAAGCCGGCTGATATTCACTGATATTCGCTGATAACGGGCCCGCTTCGCCCCGCTTTCTGAATTGCAATGACATTCGATCAATTTCCGTTCGCTGGGACCAGCATTCGACAGTACCCTGCAATTATGGCTATTTCCGCATTGAAGCGATCTGCATTTAACTTCCCTGGCCAGATCCTCCGACGCTTCTCCCGCTGATGGTACAGATCATCCGTTTCGTACCTAGTTCGGACGGCGCCTCTCGGGAAGGGTTTCGGATGCCGGCCCGGCGCGAGCGGTATCCCCGGTAAGAGGGCCGGGGTACGAAAGCCACCGAAGAACGAACCCGCGGAGAAGCGGTGAAGACTTGGCCGTCTATGGGGATTTGGTGCGGCAGCGAGTTTGCCGGGGGATGGTTTTATTGGGATCGCCGAGGGCGCAAAGCCGGTTTTGACCGCGGATTGACCGCTGCTGCCGTGCGCGCCGGCCTGATCGAGGACTGGTGGGTGATGCCCTGACGGCATTTGCCGGCGATGGGGTGAAACGAGTGCGGCGCCGGGAACGAGATGTTCCGGCGAACGGGTGCCGCCGTGAGAGGACAAGGAGAGTCATCGGATCACGTCGTAATCCCGGCATCGGAGGGCGGTCCGCGCGGTGCGGCGCCGCGCGCAAAGACCTCGACAATGATCATGCGCCCGCCGCAGCAAGGACACGGCGGGCGATGATCGGTAATGGCGTCGGGATCGACCGTGTCATGCGATGCCGGCGGCTCGACCTGGGGTATTGGGGCGGCGATCAGTTCCCGGGCGCGCGCGATGTTGGTCTTGCAGCTGGCGCTGGCCAGTAGCCCGTAGTGGCGGATGCGATGAAACCCCTTTGGCAGAACGTGGAGCAAGAAGCGCCTGATGAACTCATCGGCGCTGAGCGTCATTGTCCGGTACCGCGCCTGTCCGTTGCGGCGGTAATCCTTGTAGCGGAAGGTCACGCCGCGCTCGTCTAGAACAATGAGCCGGCTGTTCGAGATGGCGACGCGATGGGTGTAGCGGGCGAGATAGGCAAGCACTGCTTCTGGCCCGGCGAAGGGCGGCTTGGCGTAGACGAACCAGTTCTTTCTCTTGAGCGGCGCGAGATGCGCGGTGAAGGCCTCGCCCCGACCCAGGCCCTTGATCTCGCCAAAGAATGCCAGTCGGCCCGCCGCGTGGGCATCGGCAAGCGCTGCCAGGAACAGCCGCCGGAACAGGCGGGAAAGCACCCGCACCGGCAAGAGGAACCCGGGCTTGCAGCGCACCCAGTGCGTGCCGTCGAGCGATATCCCGCCACCCGGCACAATCATATGGACGTGCGGATGGTGGGTCATTGCCGCGCCCCAGCTGTGGAGCACGGCGGTGGCTCCAATGCGCGCGCCGAGGTGCTTGGGATCGGCGGCGATCGTGAGCAGCGTTTCGGCCGCCGTGCGGAACAGCAGGTCGTAGACCACCGCCTTGTTCTGATAGGCGATTGGAGCGATCTCGGCAGGCAGCGTGAAGACCATGTGGAAATAGCCGACCGGCAGCAGATCGGCCTCGCGGGCCGCAAGCCAATCCTGCGCCGTCGCGCCCTGACACTTTGGGCAATAGCCTGCCCCTGCGAAGGCAGGGGGCGGTTGCGACATGAGTTGTACGCGATGCGGCTGTGGCCACAATCCTCGCAACGTTCGACATGGCCGCCGAGCGCGGCCGAGCGGCACTGCTCGATCGCCGAGATGACCTGGAGTTGATCCAGGCTCACATGCCCGGCATTGGCTCGACGCCAGTCGGCTCCA
>DATKHX010000285.1:0-7633 GCA_035510075.1 Allostellaceae bacterium | reverse complement strand
GTCTCGACGTGCCGGCGGGCGAAAGTGCCGCAATCCTGTGCGCCCTCGGCTGCGCGGTCGACCCGCTGCCATCAGGCGATCTGTCGGTCGAGCCGCCCCCCTGGCGCAGCGACATCGAGGGCGAAGCCGACCTTGTCGAAGAAGTGCTGCGGGTCAAAGGCTACGACCATATCCCGGCGGTGCCGCTGCGCCGCGACGCGGCGTTGCCGCGGCCAGCTTTGCCGCCGATCCGCCGCCGCTCCGAACTGGTGCGCCGCGCCCTCGCCGCCCGCGGGCTGACCGAGGCCGTGACCTTTTCGTTCGTCTCGGCGCGCGAGGCCGAATTGTTCGGCGGCGCCAAGCCTGAGCTGCGTCTCGTCAACCCGATCAGCGCCGATCTCGACGCGATGCGGCCGTCCTTGCTGCCGGGGCTCGCCGCCGGCGCCCGGCGCAACGCCGATCGCGGTTATTCCGATGCGGCGTTGTTCGAAGTGGGGCCGCTCTATCGCGACGACACGCCGGAGGGCCAGGTGCTGGCCGCCGCCGGCCTGCGCGCCGGTCAGACCGGCCCCAAGCACTGGCGCGCGCCCTCGGCACCCGTCGACCTCTACCAGGTCAAGGCCGACGCGCTCGCCGCCCTCGCCGCGATGGGCGCCCCGGCCGAGAATGTCCAGGTCGGCACCGAGCCCCCGGCGTGGTTCCACCCCGGCCGCGCCGGCGTCTTGCGGCTCGGGCCGACGGTGTTGGGCGCTTTTGGCGAATTGCATCCGGCAATCATCGAAGCGCTCGACCTACGCGCGCCCATTGCCGCCTTCGAGGTGTTTCTCGACGCCGTCCCCGAGCCGCGCGCCGGCCGCGCCAAGCCGCCATTGCAATTGTCGGTGTTTCAGCCGATCGAGCGGGATTTCGCCTTTGTCGTCGACCGTGCGCTGCCGGCTGAAACGCTGCTGCGCGCCGCCCGCGGCGTCGACCGCCAGCTCGTCGCCGACATCCGCCTCTTCGATGTCTATGAGGGCGCCGGTCTGCCATCGGGCAAGAAATCGCTCGCCATCACCGTCGTCTTGCAGCCTGTTGACCGCACCCTGACCGATCCCGAAATCGAGGGCTTTTCCAAACGCCTCGTCGCCCAGGTCGAAAAAGCCACCGGCGGCGCCTTGCGCGGCTAAATCACGTTGCTCGTTGACAAAGAAGCTACGAGAGGCTACGTCGTCGCATGCGCAAGGTCGGCCTGAAAACGCTCAAGAACAAGCTCAGCGAATATGTTCGTCTCGCGGCCGCCGGTGAGACCGTGATCATCACCGACCGCGATCGCATCGTCGCCGAGATCGTGCCCCCTCACCACAGGAGCGGGCTCACCCCGTTCGAAGAGAAAGGCGTTCGCGAGGGCTGGCTCACACCGGCGACGCGAACCGGAAACTGGCCGCCGCCGAGCAAGCCGGTGCCCGGGCTCTCGTTTGAGCAGCTAATGGCGGACTTGGGGCGCGACCGGGAAGATCGGTGATCTACATCGACAGCTCGGTCGTACTCGCCCGGCTGCTGTTCGAAGCCCGTTCGCCGTCCGAGGAATTTTGGCTCGCGCAATTCGTCTCTAGCCGGTTGCTCGAGTATGAAGTCTGGAACCGGGTGCATGCGTATGGTCTGACCGGCTCACACGCGAATGAGGCGCGAGCACTGCTGACGGGCATCGATCTGGTCGAGATGAGCAAGCCGGTGCTTGCGAAGGCTCTGGAACCGTTTCGGATCCCACTGCGCACTCTTGATTCTCTGCATCTCGCGACAATGGATTTCCTGCATAATCGGGGCGAAGAGGTGGAATTGGCCAGTTACGATGCGCGCCTCATCGCCGCCGCCCGGGCGCTCGGGCTGCCTCTCGCAACCCTGTGACGGCGCACTGCTGATCGCGACCCCAGGTTCCGCGTCATCTTTCTGCAGCCATCGGCGGAAACCGCGGTGGGGTCTTTTGAGGAGGGCATGAGGATGGCGCTGGGAAACGAGCGGGTTGCCTGGTTCAACGGCAAGATCGTGCGCGAGAGCGAGGTCCTGATCCCGTTCCGTGACCAAGGGTTTACCCGCGGCGACGCGGTCTTTGACATGACCCGCAGCTTCAACGGCGCCGCTTTCCGCCTCGAAGAGCACGTGGCGCGCCTGTACCGTTCGCTCAGATACCTCGACCTCGACCCTGGCCTATCGCCGGCGGAGATGGTGGCGGTCAGCGCCGACGTGCTCGCCCGCAACCGACATCTCCTAGCCCCGGGCGAGGATTACTGGCTGGCGCAGCGGGTGAGCCGCGGCATCCACCCGGTCTCCGGCGACAATTGGGAGCATTACGGGCCGAACGTGATCGTCGAATGCGTGCCGTTGCCGCTGCGCGAGCGCGCCCGGCATTTCCGCGACGGCATCGACGTGGTCACGCCATCGGTGCGCCGAACCTCGCCTGACTCGCTGTCGCCGCGCGCCAAGATGCACCAGTACCTGAACCTCGTTCTCGCCGACCGCGAAGTGAAGGCGCAGAACCCCGAAGCCTGGGCGGTACTGCTCGACGTCAACGGCAATCTCGCCGAGGGCCAGGGCAGCAACATCTTTCTGGTCCGCGACGGCGGCCTCTTGACCCCGCGCGAGCGCTATGTCCTGCCGGGGGTCAGCCGGCAGGCGGTGATCGACCTCGCCGGGCAACTGGGGATCGCATGCGCGGAAGCCGATCTCGACCTTTACGACGCCTACACCGCCGACGAATGCTTTCTGACCTCGACGAGCCTGTGCATCTGCGGCGTCAAGAGCCTGAACGGGCGGCGCTTTGGCGCAGGCCAGGTGCCGGGGCCAGTCACGCGGCGCCTGACCGAAGCCTATAAGCAGTTCGTCGGCTGCGATTTCGTCGCGCAATATTTGCAACGCCTGGAAGCTTGACCTCAGCGGCGGCACCGCACGGCAGCCGGAATAGCCCGGGGATCGCTTGCCGCGCAGCCGCGTATCCTTTGTCGGACACGGCTCGAAATGCCGAGCCCAGGATCGACGGAGGTTTTCGTGAAAGGGATGCTGCTTGCCGGTGCGATCGCCGCTATCGCCGCGGTCGCGGTGCCCGCTTACGCCCAGAACCCCGGGACCACACCCAGCCCGCCAGCCGAGCCGGCTCCGGCGACCGCGCCGGCGCAGCCGGGCGGCGAAGACGGCGGTGGCGGGCCGTGGACGCGGGGTCGCGGCGATTGGGGAATGCATGGTGGGGCGATGATGCATCGCGACATGTGGCGTCGCGACGCCATGCGCTGGGACCCGCAGGAGCGCTGCATCGACCGGCTCGCCTGGCGCGCCGCGCGCCGCGCCTATGTCGAGGCCAAGCTCGACCTGACCGCCGAGCAGCGGCCGTTGTGGGACAAACTGCAGAGCATCGCGCAAGGCGAGCAGCAGAAGGAGCGGCAGCTCTGCGGGCAGCTGAAGCCGGGCGAGGAGGCGACCGTGCTCGACCGCATGGACCGGGCGCAGCAATTCCTGTCGGCTCGGCTCGCCGCGCTGCAATCTGCAAAACCGGCGGTCCAGGCGCTCTACCAATCGTTGACCCCGGAGCAGAAAGAGATTTTCGACCACCCGTTCCAGCGGGACTGAATCGCGGCCGCTGCGGGCACTTCGGGCGAGCGTCAAGCTAGCCGCCACCACGGAAATCTTGTTCAGCGGCCGGCGGGCTCACTAAGGTGGCGACAATTGCCCAATCCCGCCACAAGGCTGCCAATGCCATTCGACAACAACCCCGCCCCGAGCCTCGAAGCCCGCCTTAGGCGCGAGATCCGCGGCGAGGTCCTGTTCGACGCGTTCAGCCGCGGCCGCTATTCGACCGACGCGTCGATCTACCAGATCGAGCCGCTGGGCGTCGTCGTCCCGCGCAATCGCGAGGACGCCGCGGCGGCGATCGCGATCGCGCGCGAGGAGGGCGTGCCTGTGCTGCCGCGGGGTGCGGGCACCTCGCAATGCGGGCAGACCGTCGCCAAGGCACTCGTCGTCGATTGCTCGAAGCATATGGACCGGGTCGTCTCGGTCGATGTCGAGGCGCGACGGGTTCGGGTCGAGCCGGGGGTCGTGCTCGACCGGCTCAACCGCCAGCTGCGCCAGCATAAGCTGTTCTTTCCGGTCGACCCCTCGACCGCGAGCCGCGCCACGATCGGCGGCATGACCGCCAACAACAGCTGCGGCTCGCGCTCGATCCGCTACGGCAACATGGTGCACAACGTCCGCGGTGTCGACGCGCTGCTCGCCGACGGCACGACGGCGTGGTTCGGGGAGGTGCCGGGCAATTTCGACGACAACGCGATGCCCGAGCATTATCGCGACCTGGTGCGCCGGATGCGCGCCTTGCATCGCCGCGAAGCCGGCGAGATCGCGCGCCGCTTCCCACAGGTGCTGCGGCGGGTCGGCGGCTACAACATCGATTCGATCGATGATGGCGGCCATAACATGGCGCGGCTTCTCGTCGGGTCCGAGGGCACCCTCGCCTTTTTCAACGAGATCGAGCTCGACCTGCAGCCGATCCCGGCGCACCGGGTGCTCGGCATCTGCCATTTCCCGAGCTTTTACAGCGCCATGGACTCGACACGAAAGATCGTCGCGCTGGGTCCAAGCGCCGTCGAATTGGTCGACCGGACGATGATCGACTTGTCGCGCGACATCCCGATGTTTCGCGCCGTCGTCGACAGCTTTGTCCAGGGCGAGCCGGCGGCGTTGCTGCTGACCGAGTTCGCGGGCGACGACCCAGCCGAAAACCTGCGTCGGCTCGAGGCATTGCACGAGCTGATGGGCGATCTCGGCTTCCCTGGCGCGGTCGTCGACGCGATCGACCCGGCGTTTCAGGCGGCGGTGATGGAGGTTCGCGCGCAGGGCCTCAACATCATGATGTCGATGAAGGGCGACGGCAAACCGATCTCCTTCCTCGAAGACTGCGCGGTGCGCCTCGAAGACCTTGCCGACTACACCGGTCGCCTGACGCATATCTTCGAGAAGCACGGCACTTACGGCACCTGGTACGCGCACGCCTCGGTCGGGTGCCTGCATGTCCGCCCGGTGCTGAACCTGAAGCAGGAGCTCGAAGTCAAAAAGATGCGGGCGATCGCCGAGGAAGCCTTTGCGATGGTCCGCGACTACAAGGGCTCGCATTCGGGCGAGCACGGCGACGGGCTGGTGCGCTCGGAATTTCACGAGGCGATGTTCGGTGGCCGCCTGGTGCGCGCCTTCGAAGAAGTAAAGGACGCGTTTGACCCGCGGGGGCTGTTCAACCCCGGCAAGATCGTCCGCGCCCCCAAGATGGACGACCGCAGCCTGTTCCGCTTCAAGCCCGACTACCGGCCATTGCCGGTCGCGACGGCACTCGACTGGTCGGAATGGGGCGGCTTCTCCGCCGCCGCCGAGATGTGCAACAACAACGGCGCCTGCCGGGTGCGCGACCCGGGCGTCATGTGCCCGTCGTTCCGCGCCACCGGCGATGAGCGGCACCTGACCCGCGGCCGTGCCAACACCTTGCGACTTGCGTTGTCGGGCCAGCTCGGGCCCGAGGCGTTGGTCTCCCCGGATATGCGCGGGACGATGGATCTCTGCATCTCGTGCAAGGGCTGCAAGCGCGAATGCCCGACCGGCGTCGACATGGCGCGGATGAAGATCGAATTCCTGCACCACTATCGCCGCCGTCACGGGCTCTCGCGGCGCGACCGGCTCTTCGCCTATCTGCCGCGCTACGCCCCCCATGCCGCGCGGCTCGCCGCTCTGCTCAATCTGCGCAACCGTGTTCCGTTGCTGGCGCGCCTTGGCGAGCGCTGGCTCGGGCTCGGCGCCGCCCGCCAGTTGCCGCAGTGGGCCGCGCGCCCTTATCGCGCCGGCGCCAGCCCCCACCTCGACCCTGATGCACCCACGAAGGCGGGTGGAGAAAGCGCTGAGCGGGGGTGCGACGTCGTGCTCCTCGTCGATACTTTCAACCGCTGGTTCGAGCCTGAAAACGCCCGCGCCGCCGAGCGGGTGCTGACGCGCGCCGGCTACCGCGTCGTCAGCCCCGATCCGCCGAACGGACGGCCGTTGTGCTGCGGCCGGACGTTCCTGTCGACGGGCCTCGTCGACGAGGCGCGCGCCGAGGCGCGGCGCACGGTCGAAGCACTCACGGCTTATGTCCAAGCCGGGACGCCCATCGTCGGCCTCGAACCCTCGTGCCTGTTGACCCTGCGCGACGAGCTTCCGGCGTTGCTGCCCGGCGCCGAAACCAAGACGCTCGCCAGCCACGCCCAATTGTTCGAGGAGTTCGTCGCGGCCGAGCGCGCCGCCAGCCGCTTTGATCTCGAACTGACTCCCATGCCCGGCCGCACCGCGCTATTGCACGGCCATTGCCACCAGAAGGCGTTCGCCACCGTCGACGCCGCGGTCCAAACATTGCGGCTGATCCCCGAACTGACCGTCGAGACCTTCGATTCGACCTGCTGCGGCATGGCCGGCTCGTTTGGTTACGAGGCCGAGCATTACGAGATGTCGCGGCAGATCGGCGAACTCGGCGTGCTCCCAAAAATGCGCGCCGCACCCCCCGAGACGCTGCTCGCCGCCTGCGGCACCAGCTGCCGCCATCAGATCGCCGACCTCGCCGGCCGTGACGCCCGCCACATCGTCCGCATCCTCGACGACGCCTCGGCGTAAGCCGCTCGGGCAAGCGGCTAGAATCCAGCCATATTCATGGCTTGTGGCAGTCATCGGGCTGACGATCCACGCTTGAAATCGAAGACGCAGGCGGACGCGGGGTTGCGGTGGCCGATCTCAGCGGCCGCGGACGGCCAGATTACCTCTATCTGATCGGAAAAGAAGGGTGGCGCGGTACCGCCGGTTGCAAGCTGCTGATCGACGAGGCGGGGAGGACCAGCCCGCTGTCCGCGAGCGTGATACGCTGCGCGCCGCCGGCATGCTCGACGCCGCCATCAATTGGACCGGGAAATACGGCGTCCATTCCCGCGCTCAATTCCCCTGAACCGGGGTGCCTCACCATTGATGTCGTGCGTTGAGTTTTTGCGTGACGCCGCTATTGTCTTCTCGCCTATGGCGTAGCCGGAACGGTTATCGCGGGCGCGCTCAGTTTGGAGCTTTTAGCTGAAAGGTGATCTGAGCTGACCACACCCGATCGCGCGGAGGCGCTGCTCGATTTCTGGTTCGGTCCGCTCGATGACCCGGCGCGCGAGCAGCATCGGGAGATTTGGTTCAAGGCGACAGAAGAGTTCGACGAGTCGTTACGCCGCGGGTTTCTCGCCGATTACGACGCCGCGGCCGCCGGGGCACTCCGGGTCTGGGAGGCGTCGCCGGAGGGAGCGCTCGGCCTGGTGCTGTTGCTCGACCAGGTGCCGCGTAACATCTTTCGCGGGGCGCCGCGTGCCTATGCGACCGATCCGGCGGCGCGCGCGACAGCGGACCGCGCCCTCGGACGCCGGTTCGACCAGTTGGTCCCGCCAGCCTGGCGGTTGTTCTTCTATATGCCGTTCCATCACAGCGAGGACATCGCCGACCAGCGGCGGTCGGTGACGCTGTTCGACGCCTTGCCGCGAAATCCGGATCGCCGTGGCTCCCTGCGGCGGTACGGTCGGCCCTACATGGACGTCATCGAGCGCTTCGGGCGTTTCCCGCACCGCAACGCTATCCTTGGCCGGCCCTCGAC
>DATKHX010000284.1:0-7771 GCA_035510075.1 Allostellaceae bacterium | reverse complement strand
ATAGTCGATGGCGCCCTGGATATTGTCGCCCCAGACCTCGCGCGGCAGCTCGTACAACACCTCGACGCCATAGCCATTGGGATCGACGATGTAGAGGCTGTGCGTCATCCCGTGATTGACCCGGGCCTCGAACTTGACGCCCTTGGCGCGCAGCCAGGCCAGCTGCTTCAGCCACGCCTCGCGGTTCGGCAAGGCGATCGCGATGTGGTTGATCGCGACCGGCTGCTCGAACATCGACCAGTCGGCAGGCGGCTTCGGCAGGTTCGGGTTCTCGCACAGCGCGATGTCGTGGTGGTTCATGCGGCCGTCATGGTCGCCCGAGTAAAAGCGCATCTTGCCGTTGCGGCGCTTCGAGTAGGCGACCTGCTTGAAGCCGAGGGTCTCGGTCCAGAATTTGTGCGACTCCTCGATGTCGCGCACATTGATGACGAGATGGTTGATGCCGCGCGGGGTGACCGCCTCGTCAGGGGTGGTCGGTACAACCGGAGAGGTGCCGTCCGCCATCGTCATGCTCCTTCGGTTCCGGGCTTTTCAGGGTTGAATATAAGCGGGCAGCACCTCGATCGCCAACGCTCCGAAACGTTGCCGTTGACAGCGAGCGATATTTAAGCAAGCATATACTTGTTTAATTGACCGGTGTGCGGCATGAAGACGGCGGCCGACGCCATTCTGTTCCAACTGAAAAGCCTCGGCGAAGCGTCGGCCGAGACCCTCGCCCGGCGGCTCGGCATCAGCGTGCAGGCGGTGCGGCAGCGCCTCGAGCGGCTCCTCGCCGAAAACCTGATCGCGTTTTCCGATCGCGCGCAAGCCCGCGGCCGGCCGCGGCGGCTGTGGTCGCTGATGCCGGACGCAGCATCGCTGTTTCCCGATACCCATGCCCAGCTCACGGTCGATCTGATCGGCGCGATCCGCAACGAACTCGGCGAGGCGACGTTTGCGCGGCTGCTCGACCGCCGCCGCCATCAGATCGCCGCCAGTTATGGCGAAAGGCTCGCCCGCGAACCCGAGATCGCCAGGCAGCTCGCGGTGCTCGCCGAAATCCGCTCGGCCGAGGGCTACATGGCGCGGCTCGAAGAGCTTCCGGAAAACGGCTTTCGGCTGGTCGAAGATCACTGCCCGATTTGCGCCGCGGCGCTCGCCTGCCAGGGCTTCTGCAGCATCGAGCTGGAGGTCTTTCGGGACTTGCTCGGGCCCGGCTGGCGGATCGAACGCGAGGACCACGTGCTTACCGGCGCCCGCCGCTGCAGCTACCGGATAACCCCGACATCAGGGCCCGCTTGAGAGGTGTAGACGATGCTTACCGCGACTGGGTTGAAACGCAGCGAGCTCGGGGCCGATGGCCGCAAGCTGGTGCGGCACGAGGGCAAGCAAGTGCTCGTCATTGCGCGCGAGGGTCGCCTCTTCGCGATCGCCAACCGCTGCCCGCACGAGGGCTATCCGCTGAGCGAAGGCACGTTCGGGCCGGGCTGTGTGCTGACTTGCAACTGGCATAATTGGAAATTCGATCTCGCGAGCGGTGCGGCTCTGGTCGGCCGCGACCCGGTGCGCACCTATGAAGTCGAGGAGCGCGGCGGCGAGATTTTCATCGACTTCCGCGATCCGCCGGCAGCGGCGCGGCGCGCCCGAGCATTGCGCGGCATCGAGGCTGCGATCCTGGACAACGACCGGCCGCGTATGGCGCGCGAAGCGGCTCGCTTGGAACGCGCCGGCGCCGATGCGCGCGCCGCGCTGGTGCACGCCTTCCGCTTTTGCAACGAGCGGCTCGAAGACGGCATGACCCACGCCCACGCCGCGGCGGCGGACTGGCTCCTTCTCGCGACGCGCGCCGAGACAGCGGCCGAGCGGCTCGCCGCCCAGCTCGAACCGCTCGGCCACATCGCGTGGGATACCGAGGGCGCGGAGGAATTTCCCTATTCCGAAACCGTCGCGGAGTGGAACGCCGCCGGCTTCGTCGCCGCGATCGAGGTCGAAGACGAGGCCGCCGCGATTGCCCATATTCGCGGCGCATTGGCGCAAGGCCTGCCCTATGCGACGTTGCGCGCTGCGATCGGCGAGGCCGCTCTCGCCCATTACGCCGATTTCGGTCATTGCGCGATCTACACCTTGAAAGCCGGCCAGCTGATCGAACGCCTCGGCGAGGAGGCCGCCGAACCGGTACTGCTGGCGTTGACGCGCAAGCTAGCGCGCGCGACGCGCGAGGAACGCCTGCCCGAGTTTCGTTTCTATACGAGGGCGCTGACCGAATGGGATGGGGCCGGCACCGCGGCGGCGCGGGCATCCGATTTCATCGGACTTTCGATCGACGACGCGTTGCGGCGGGCCCTGGCCGCCTCGGGCCGGCCGACCCGCGAGCTGTACGACGCGCTCGTCGGCGCCGCCGCGTTCAACCTCTTGCACTTCGACGCCGCGTTCGAGCGCGCTCGTGACAATGCGATAGCCGATAATGTCGGCTGGCTCGATTTCACCCACGCGCTGACTTTTGCCAATGCCTGCCGCCATATCTGCGAAGAGCGGCCCGATCTGTGGCCGCGAGCGGCCCTACAATTGGCTTTGTTCATCGGCCGCAACCGGAAATATGTGCGGCCCGGCGAAGACGGGGCGCGCTGGCAGGTCGCCGATCGCCAAGCCTTCCTCGCGGCCGCGACAAAGGGGCTCTACGACCACGGCATTCCCGAGCCGATCATCGCCTGCCATCGGCTTAAGGTCCTGATTGCGTTGGAGGACGAGCTGCAAGCCGCGCCCGAGGCCGCCTGGGCCGAGGCCGCTTGCGCCGCGGTGAACCGCTATCTCAACACGCCGATGAAGCGCCATCATGGTCTGCGAATCGCGGCGCAGGCGCTCGACTTTGTTGCCAGGGAAGGCTGATCGGCGGGGGCGCTCGCCGTGTCAGTGAACAAATAGCTTGACGAGGCAGCGATCTGCAGCGCGGCGACAATGCCGATCTGCCACTGCATGAAATTGAGCCGGCTTTCCACTCCGGCCAGCCGCGAATCCAGAGCGTTTAGACGGGTTTCGATTGCCGTCAGCCGCGGTCCTGAACCGCCGCCGCCTCGGCTGCGCGGCGCGCCTTCTCTTCCGAGACCCCGACCTCGCGGAGCGCCTTCTATTCCGAGCACGACCTCGCGGAGCGCGTCATAGACCTTGGAAATTATCACCGCCGTCGGTCAACACCTCAGCTCTATCGCCACCCTAAAGCAGATCGGCGACGGCGTCCCAGTAGCGGCGCATCGCGGCAATGTGGTCGCCGAGGGAGCGCCCGGCGATGCGGTGCAGATGGCCGCCCTCGTAGTAATTCGCCAAGGTCAGATGGGTCGCCCCGATCGACTTCCAGAACCGCACCTCCTCGCGCCATTCGGCCTCGGTTCCGGCGCCGGCGGAGACCCGGGTGTCGATGCCGATCGTCGCCGGGTCGCGCGCGGCTTCCTCGACATAACGGCGCAGGGTGGCAAACGCGGTTCGCGCCTCCTCGCCGGGCGGGTAGGCGAGCGGCATCCAGCCGTCGCCCCATTTGGCGCAGCGCCGCAAGGTCACATCGGCGTGGCCGCCATACCACAGCGGGATCTTGCGCGCCGTGGGCAGCGGGTTGATGCCGGCATCCTCGATCGTGTGCCATCTGCCTTTGAAGCTGACATGCGGCTGCGCCCACAACGCCCGCATGACCTCGACCTGCTCCTCCGAGCGGCGGCCGCGATTGTGGAAATTCTCGTTGAGCCCGGCGAACTCGATCTCGTTCCAACCGACCCCGATGCCGAGCCGGAACCGCCCGCCCGACAACACCTCGAGACAGGCGGCCTGCTTGGCGACGAGCACGGTCTGGCGCTGTGCCAGGATCAGCACCTGCGTCGAGAAATCGCCGATGCCGGTGCAGCCGGCGAGAAAACCGAACAGCACGAACGGGTCGTGATAGAGATCGGTCGAGCGGGCGCGCGGCTGGGTCCAACCGGGCCGGCTCGCGACATTGGCGCCGAGCACGTGGTCGGGCGCCGCGATCCCGTGATAACCGGTCGCCTCTGCCGCCTGGGCGAATTCCCGCAGCGCCGCCGGCTCGCCGCCGATATCGACGATCGGAAGGGCTACGCCGAGTTTCATCCCTACCTCCTGCCCTCGTTCCGTTTTGCGTACCGGCGCCACATACCATGCGCGCCGGGTAGCGCTGGCACGCCCGTGCGTCTCGACCGGCGGCCGGCACCGACTAGGCGGGGCCTCTCGGGTCGGAGGCGCGGAAGCGGTCGGCTGCTCTCGCGCGAGCCCGCGACGCCTCGAGCTCGCGATCGCGTGGCGGAGCGTTGGTGACGAGAGAGTGGAGCAATTCGTGTGCCGTATTGGTCACCTGGTCCACGGCACGCTCGAAAGCGGGCTGGTTTATCCGCGAAGGCCGCGCAAAGCCGCTCAGCTTGCGAACAAATTGTAGGGACGCTGCACGGATTTCGTCTTCGGTGGCGGGTGGCTTGAAGTTATGCAGCGTCTTGATGTTGCGACACATGAGAGTCCCCTCTACTTGAAGACATCGGCAAACCTGCGTGCAACGCACTCTTAGGATACGGTTGGCGGTGGCATGTCGATAGCCGCGCCGCCCGACGGAAGTTGCTGATCGGATATATCACGGTTGGGCCGCCTGTAGGGCGGTGAGCGGATCAAAGTATTACAAACGGGCCAGCTTCCCGGCGGCGGTCGCGTCATCGGCGCGTCGCTGTGCTAGAGCGAGACGAAACGCGGGGCGAAAGGTCAGCGGGGCGAGGGCGTCGCGGCGCGGCGGAGGCGGTCGTTAATCGCGCGACCGAGGCCGTGCGCGGGGATCGGCATGACGGCGATGCCGGCAAAGGCGCGGCAGTCGAGTTGGCGCAGCATCGCGAACAGGTTTGCGGCGGCTTCGGCCAGCTCACCGCTGCGGCTGAGCCAGAGGATTTTGGCGAAACCGGATGGCGGATCGGGGCCGAAGGCGAGCAGGGCTTCGCCGGGGCGGGCGTCGCGCGCGTCGAGGCGAACCGGCAGCGACGGGGCGTAATGGCTTGCCAGCATGCCGGGCGAACGCGGCGCGCCGGCAGCGGCGGCGGCAGGAATTGGGCCCAGTAGGGCCTGCAATGCTTCGAGGGTGACGCCGCCGGGGCGGAGCAGGGCAGGGGCCTCGCCCGACAGATCGAGCACGGTCGATTCGACGCCGACCGGGGTGCGCCCGCCGTCGAGGATCAGCGCGACATTGTCGCCGAGCTCGGCCATGACATGCACCGCCGCGGTCGGGCTGACCCGGCCCGAGCGGTTGGCCGAGGGGGCGGCGACCGGGAGGCCGCTCGCGCGCAACAATGCTTGTGCGACCGGGTGGGCAGGGGCGCGGAGTGCTACGGTGTGGAGCCCGGCGCTCGCCAGCAATGACAACCCGCTGTCGGCGCGGCGGTTTAGCACGAGGCTGAGTGCCCCCGGCCAGAAACGCGCGGCGATGCGTCGCGCCCGCGCGTCGAATTGGGCCAGGCCCTCGGCCTCGGCGAGACCCGGGACGTGAACGATCAGCGGGTTGAGGCGCGGCCGGCCCTTGGCGGCAAAGATCGCGGCCACGGCGCGTTCGCTCCTCGCGTCGGCGCCGAGCCCATATACGGTCTCGGTCGGGAACGCGACGAGGTCGCCGGCGCGCAGCAGCCGTGCGGCGCGTTCTATCGCTTCCGGGTCGGCCGGAACGAGCGCCGCGGACACGGCACCTCGCATCTCAAAGCCGGAGCGGGATCGGCGGCATTGACATTCCTCCGAGGCGCATTAGTTTAGAACAATTCTAAATACACATCGAGCTCGGAGCCCTGGAGAGTAGGATGGACGAGAAGGCCAAGCTGACGACCGAGGCCGGCATCCCGGTCGGCGACAACCAGAACAGCCTGACCGCCGGCCCGCGCGGGCCATTGCTGGTGCAGGACTGGCAACTCTTCGAAAAGCACGCGCATTTCAACCGCGAGCGGATCCCCGAGCGGGTCGTCCACGCCAAGGGCTCGGGCGCCTACGGCACCCTGACCGTCACCGGCGACATCACCCGCTGGACCAAGGCCAAGATCTTCAGCCGGATCGGTAAACAAACCGAGTGCTTTTGGCGCTTTTCGACGGTGGCCGGCGAGCGTGGGGCGGCCGATGCCGAGCGCGACGTGCGCGGCTTTGCGATGAAGTACTACACCGAGGACGGCAACTGGGATTTGGTCGGCAACAACACCCCGGTCTTCTTTGTCCGCGATCCCTACAAATTCCCCGATTTCATCCGCACCCAAAAACGCGACCCCAAGACCAACATGCGCAGCCCGACCGCGATGTGGGATTTCTGGTCGCTGTCGCCCGAGAGCCTGCACCAGGTCACGATCCTCTTTTCCGACCGCGGATTGCCCAACAGCTACCGCCAGATGCACGGGTTCGGCAGCCATACCTACAGCCTCATCGACAAGGACAACCGGCGCTCTTGGGTCAAGTTTCACCTGAAGTCGATGCAGGGCATCGCCAATCTGACCAATGCCGAGGCCGCCGCCCTCGTCGCCGATGACCGAGAAACCCATCAGCGCGACCTGTTCAACGCGATCGAACGCGGCGACTTCCCGAAATGGCGGCTGTGCGTGCAGATCATGCCCGAGGCCGCCGCCGACAAGACCCCGTACAACCCGTTCGACCTGACCAAGGTGTGGCCGCACAAGGATTACCCGTTGATCGAGGTCGGCATTGTCGAATTAAACCGCAACCCCGAAAACTACTTCGCCGAGGTCGAGCAGGCGTCGTTCTCGCCGGCCAATGTCGTGCCCGGGATCAGCCACAGCCCGGACAAGATGCTGCAATTCCGTATCTTTTCCTATGCCGACGCGCATCGCTACCGGCTCGGGGTCAATTACGAGAGCCTGCCGGTCAACAAGGCGCATGTGCCAGTGCACAATTACCAACGCGACGGGGCGATGCGGTTCGACGAGAATGGCGGCGGCTCGGTCAATTACGAGCCCAACAGCTTTGGCGGGCCGGTCGAGGACCATGCCTTCCGGGAACCGCCATTGCCGGTCTCGGGTGCCGCCGACCGCTATGACCACCGCGTCGGCAACGACGACTACACCCAGCCGGGCAACCTGTTCCGGCTGATGTCCGACGACCAGAAGCGCCAGCTGTTCGACAACATCGCGGCTGCGATGCAAGGCGTGCCGGAGATGATCCAGCGGCGCCAGATCGCCCACTTCACCCGCGCCGACCCGGCCTATGGCGCGGGTGTCGCCGAGCGGCTGGGTTTGACGACCCGCCTGCAGGCCGCCGAATAGCCGGCGCCGGCCTCGCTCTGACTAAACTGACGCGCTTACCAACCCCCCCTCTCCCCGCTCGCGGGGAGGGCCGGGGTGAGGGGGCATTCACCGATCTACGGCCTCTCCGAGCACGAGTTTTCCGCGAGCTGCGCCTGGGCTCACGACCGAATTCCGTCAGCCGGACAACCGTGTGCTTGGCCCAGCCATCCGCGTCTTCGTGCGTCTGAAACCAAACGTGGATACGCGGGGACATGCCCGCGCAAAGCCGCTCTTATCTTCTCCAAGAGGGAGCCGGAACACGCTATCCTTTGTGATCACGATCTCCTCGGACAGCCCCCGCCTTCGCGGGAATGACGACACGATGACAGTCCTCTAGGAGGCAGTATGGCGTTGCTGATCATTGATCTCGATAGATACATCGGTAATGCCAAGGCGTGGCGCGACACGCTCGAGCAAGAGCTCCCCGATCTGGAAATTCGCATTTGGCCGGATGCGGGAGAGGCGGCGGACGTCCAATACCTCGCCTTCAT
>DATKHX010000283.1:0-6165 GCA_035510075.1 Allostellaceae bacterium | reverse complement strand
CTCGAAATGCGCGCCCGGCGACGCCCCGGCGAGGAACCCGTACTGGTAGAGTGTGGAGACATAGCTGCTGCTGAAAACGTCCTTCATGAACAGCTGGAGGTCCCCGGCCAGCGCCGCCCAGGTTTGGTTGTCCTGCCACTTGGTGCCGACAAAGACGGGATACACAAAGGCGCACTCGATGACGTTGCCGCCGTTGAACTGCATGCCCTGCGAGCCGCCGGCGGCAGGCCCTCCCAAGGGTCGCCGCGGACGGCCGCGATGCGTCGCGACGATCCCGGCGCGCTGCTCGATCGTATCCATGACACTCTCCCTAGAAAGCTGCGCAGCTTCGCGCATTGCGTCGAATCTAGCGCGCCGTCGCGGGAAGACATGTGAAGCGCCTCACACCCCGAAATATTCTCGGATCTGCGCCGCGCCGCGAAGCTGCCGGTCAGCTCGCGCGGCGGTTCAGCTCGATGTAGCCGAAGGGGTCGATCGTCGCGATGAAGAGGCGGGTGACGACGGTCGAGGTTTCGTCCTCGACGATGATCGCGGGGCCGGGGATTTGGGCGCCGGGGTTGAGGTCGCGGCGCTCGTGGATCGCGACGCTGACGAACTCGCCCGATTCCGGGTCGAAGACCGGGCGCCGGCGGGTCGGGTCGGGGGCGTAGCCAGGTGGCGAGGATGGCGGGGCGGCGGCCTCGGCCGGCGGCGGGGCCGACAACAGCAGGACCCAGCTCAAGACCTCGACTTCGACGCCGGGAATGACCCGGTGGTAGAGCCGGCGGTAGGCCTCCTCGAAGGCGGCGTGCAGGGTTTGGGCGTCGTCGTCGCGGTAGGGCCGGGTCGGCAACGGCACCGCGATCTCGTGGCCCTGGCCGCGATAGCGCATAAAGGCCGAGCGGGTCTCGGTCAGCACCGCATCGGGGGCGCCGCGGCGGACGATCGGCTCGGCTTCGGCGCGCATCTCCGCCAACAGCGCATTGGCGCGCTCGGCGTCGAATTCTTCGAGCCGCTGGAGGCTGGAGCGCACGATCTCGTAGGCGATCGGCGCCCGTAGAAAGCCAACCGCCGAGCCGACCCCGGCTCGAGCCGGCACCAGCACCCGGTCGAGGCCGAGCTTTTCGGCGAGCCGCGCGGCATGCAACGGGGCCGCCCCGCCAAAGGCGACGAGGGTGCGGCCGCGCGCGTCCTTGCCGCTCTCGATCGCATGGACGCGGGCGGCGTTCGCCATGTTTTCGTCGACGATCTCGCTGACCCCGAGCGCCGCCAATTCCAACGCCAGCCCCAAGGGTTCGGCCACCTCGCGGCGGAGCGCCGTCTCGGCAGCGTTGCGGTCGAGCGCCATGCGGCCGCCCGAAAACCCGGAGGGATCGATGCGGCCGAGCACGAGGTCGGCGTCGGTCACGGTCGCCGCCTCGCCGCCGCGGCCGTAGCAGGCGGGGCCGGGGTCGGCGCCGGCGCTGTCGGGCCCGACGGTGATCCGCTTCAACCGGTCAACCCGTGCCAACGAGCCGCCGCCGGCCCCGATCTCGACCATCTCGATGACCGGGATGCGCAAGGGCAGGCCGCTGCCTTTCTTGAAGCGGTAGATGCGCGCGACCTCGAAGGCGCGGCTCGTCTGCGGCTTGAGATCGTCGATCAGGCAAATCTTTGCGGTGGTGCCGCCCATGTCATAGGACAAGACCTTGTCGAGTGCGCATTGCCGCGCGATCCCGGCGGCAAAGATGGCACCCCCGGCCGGCCCCGACTCGACGAGCCGCACCGGAAAGCGGATCGCGGTCTCGACCGCGGTCAGCCCCCCGCCCGACAGCATCAAAAATAGCGGGCAGGTGAACCTCTCGCGGCGCAAGAGGGTCTCGAGATTGGCGAGGTAGCGGCCGATCAGCGGCTGGACATAAGCGTTGGCGCAGGCCGTCGAAAAGCGCTCGTATTCGCGCATTTCGGGCGACACCTCGCTCGACAAGGTGACCGGCACCTCGGGCAGGTGGCGGGCGAGGATCTCGCCGGCGCGCCGCTCATGCGCCGGGTTCGTAAAGCTGTGCAGAAAGCCGATCGCGACCGCCTCGACGCGTTCGGCCGCGAGCCGGCTGGCGAGCCTCGCCACCCCCGCTTCGTCGAGCGGCACCAATACCCGGCCCTGCGCGTCGACCCGCTCTTTCACCGGAAAACGCAATCGGCGCGGCACCAGTGGCCGCGGCAGGTCGATGTTGACGTCGTATTGCTCGAAACGGTTTTCGTGGCGGATCTCGATCGTGTCGCGAAACCCCTCGGTCGTCAAAAGCGCGGTCTTCGCCCCCTTGCGCTCGATGATCGCGTTTGTCGCCAAGGTCGTGCCGTGGATAATGATCGACAAATCCGCCGGGCCGAGGCCGGCTTCGCCGAGCGCCCGATGGATGACCTCGATGACCGCGCGCTCGGGGGCCTCGGGCGTCGTCAGGATCTTGGCGCTCCACCGCTCTTCGCCCAATTCGAGCGCCACGTCGGTGAAGGTGCCGCCGATGTCGACGCCGAGTCTTGCGCCTTCTTTCACAACCCCTCGCCTCTCGCGGGAATACCGGGCGGCGAGTGTTTCGCGGCGCCGGCGGCGGTGTCAATCGGCTCGGCCGCCTCCCTCCGACACCGCTATGGCGGAAGCCGCCGGGCGCGAACCCGGCGGCCCCCTGGGCGACCGAGCAAGCTCAGGCGCGATGATGCCAGCCGTGATGCTCGCCAGCGTGATGCGACATCAGCGTGTTCGCCACCTGCTGCTGCTCGGGCGACAAGCTCGCATAGAGCGGCTTGAACGCGGTCAGCAACCGCGCCTGGTTCTCGGCGCGGACTTTAGCGAACTGCCCGCGGATCTCCATGCGCTCGACCGCGTTCATCGCGGGGCCCTGGTGTTGGCGGGCATTGGCCATAGTCTGGTCGACCGACTGCGCATTCTGGCGCATCACCGCCGCCAGTTGCTGCCACTGGGCTTCCTGCGCCGGGGTGATCTTGAGCTCGGCCTTCAGAAAGGCGATACGGCCGTCGACCAATTGGCCCGGCGTCATCCACGCCCGGCCGTGGTGATGCGCCTCGCTCTGGGGGGCTGTGGTGTTGGCCGGTGCCGGTGCGGTTTCCGCCAGAGCCGGCGTCAGCCCCAACGCCGCGACGCTGGTAAGCAACGCGGCCGACAGAAGCGATGTACGAAACCTCGTCATTGTAATCCTCGTCAGAAACGGGGCCGTTGCCCCTCGTCTAGACTTACGCGGCAGCCGATCGCGGCGTACCCGCCAACCTCCGGATTACAGCGATTTAATGGTGGCGTCATAACTCCGCCGCCCAAGCACGCTTGTCGCGTCGCCCTCGGATGGCGCCGCTCGCAGCAGCGGGGCGGAGGTCACGGCTTTACCGTGTTCGCTGGCCCCTGCCCCTGCACCGGCACGATTGGCGGCAACGGGTTGAAGTTGAGCGGGGCGGCTTCGTCGATCTCGCCACGGCCCGGCAATTGCGATGCGTTCCAGCCGCCGCCCAAGGCCTGGATCAGGCTGGCGCTGGCGACGAGCCGGTCCTGCCGGATGGTCAGCGCCGTTTCCGCGTCGCCCAGTGCCGTCTGCTCGGCGACGATGACGCTGGTATAGGCGACGGTGCCCGCCAGGTACTGGTTGTTGATAATGCGCTGCGCCTCGCGCGCCGCGGCGACCGCGGCGTCTTGCACCTTTGCCTCGTCGGCGAAAATGCGCAATGCGGCGAGCTGGTCCTCGACCTGCTGAAACGCGGTCAGCACGGTCTGACGATAATTGGCGAGATTCTGGCCAAAGACTGCGACCGCCTGCTGCACTCGGGCATTGCGCAGCCCGGCATCGAACACGGTTTCGGCCAGGGTTCCGCCGAACGACCAGAATTCGCCCGTCTTGCTCGCGAGTTTGAGAAAATTTGCGGCGGCGGTGCCGGCGTCGGCGGAAAGAGTGATCGTCGGGTAAAAGGCGGCGACCGCTACCCCGATCTCGGCGTTGGCCGAGGCCATGATGCGCTCGGCTGCGGCAATGTCGGGGCGGCGTTCGAGCAGGACCGAGGGCAGGCTGGGCGGGACATCCGGGATCTGAATGACAACGTCGGTCGGTGCGATCGTCAATTCGGCGGGCGGTACGCCGATCAGCACCGCAATCGCATGCTCGAACTGCGCGCGCGTCACGCCGGTCGCGATCGCCTGCGCCTGGGTGGATTGCAGCTGCGCCTCGGCCTGAGAGACGGCAGATTGATCAGCGGTGCCGCTGCGGTATTGGTTTTGGGTTATGCGCAGCGATTCGGCAAAAGCCGTGGCCGATTGATCGAGCAGCCGCTTCAGCTCGTCGGCAATGCGCAATTGCAGATAGTCGCCGGCGAGCGTGCCCTGCGCCGAGAGCCGCGCACTGGCGAGGTCGGCCGCACTCGCCTGGGCGCTGGCGACATTGGCCTCGACCTGGCGGCGCACCTGTCCCCAAAAATCGGGGGTCCAGCTCGCCGTGACATTGTCACTGAAAAAGCTACCGATCCTGCTGCCGCCGCTGCCCGAAACGAACGACGAACCGGTGCCGCTCGAGGCGCTCCCGCCGCTTTTCGAGCGCTGCGCCTGGAAGTTTGCGGTTCCGGTCGGGAAATAGCCCGCGCGGGCCTCCGCGACGATCTCCTCCGCCTGGCGCAGTGCCGCGGCGGCAGCTTTGAGGTTCTGGTTCGAAATGTCGATCCGCCGCTCCAGCCCGTCGAGGACAGGATCGCCGTAGATCGCCCACCACACGCCGCGACTGATCGCGTCGCTCGGCTGGCCGAGCTTCCAGCCCGGCTGCGGCAGCACCTCCTTGTATTGCGCCGGCACCAAGGCGGCGGGGCGGCGGTAGTCCGGACCGACCGAGCAGGCGGACAACAGCGCAGCGGCAGCGACGGCGCCCGCGCGCGACGGGCGTCGAATCCCCCCTCGAATTTTCATTCGCCGGGTTCGGGGACGTGACCGGCGGCCAGGCGCGGGCGACCGGTGTGCCAGCGCCGCTGCGCCCACAGACGAAACCGGTCGAGGTAGAGATAGATGACCGGCGTCGTGTACAAGGTCAGCACTTGGCTGACCATCAGCCCGCCGACGATCGAGATGCCGAGCGGCCGGCGCAATTCGGCGCCCTCGCCAAAGCCGATCGCCAACGGCATCGCGCCCAGCATCGCCGCCATCGTCGTCATCATGATCGGGCGGAACCGCTTCAGGCACGCCTGATAGATCGCCTCGCGCGAGCTGAGGCCCTGGCCGCGCTCGGCCAGAAGGGCAAAGTCGATCATCATGATCGCGTTCTTCTTGACGATCCCGATCAGCAGGATCACCCCGATCAGCGCGATGATGCTGAACTCGGTGTCGGTCGCGATCAGCGCCAGGATCGCCCCCACCCCGGCCGACGGCAAGGTCGACAGGATCGTGATCGGATGCACGTAGCTTTCATAGAGCACGCCGAGCACGATGTAGACGGCGAGCAGCGCCGCCGCGATCAGAATGGGCTCGTTCGCCAGGGATTGCTCGAAGACCTTCGCGGTGCCTTGAAAGCTGCCGTGAACCGTCGCCGGCATGCCGAGGCGGCCGACCGCCGTGGCGATTGCCTGTTGCGCCTGGCCCAGCGACACGCCAGGCCCCAAATTGAACGAGATCGTCGAGGCGACAAACAGGCTCTGGTGATTGACGGCAAGCGGCGTATTGCCAGGCTGGTATTGGGCGATCGCGGAAAGCGGGACCATGGTCTCGGCGGCGGTGCTGACCGGCGCCCCAGTCGAGGTGGAGCCGTGTCCAGTATTCGCGAGCGAATTGTTCGCCTGGTTGCGCGCCGTGTCGCTGGCGACTTGGGCTGCAGCGCTCGCCGTAGTGCTAGCTGGGGCGCTGGCGGTCGATTTCGAGGCCGGGGCGGTGATCGTGCCGGCAAGGGCATTCGTCGATTTCGTGCCGCTGACCGTGCCGCCGCTGGTGCTTACATACAGGTCCTTCAATGTTTCCGGGTTTTGCCAGTATTGCGGCGCCACTTCCATGATGACGTGATACTGGTTTTGCGCTGCGTAAATCACCGAGACTTGGCGCTGGCCGAAAGCGTCATAGAGCGTGTTGTCGATTTCGCTGACGTTCAGCCCGAGCCGCGCCGCCGTGTTGCGGTCGATGACGAGGTCGCTCTCCAGCCCCTTTTGCTGCTGATCGAGGTTGACATCGGTAAGCAGCGG